>JAIRYN010000039.1 GCA_031267575.1 Synergistaceae bacterium
CTGGAAATCATCGTGGACCGACTCAAACGGGAGTTTGGGGTTGACGTGAAGGTCGGGCGGCCTCAAGTTGCTTACCGCGAGGCGATTCAGAAGGCATCCTCGGCGGAGGGCAAGTACATTCGTCAGTCGGGTGGCCGCGGTCAGTACGGGCACGTGGTTTTCGAACTGGAACCGTTACCGGAGGGCAAAGGCTACGAATTCGAGGATAAAATCGTGGGCGGAGTCGTCCCCAAAGAGTACATCTTGGCGGTTCAAAAGGGCTTGGATGAGGCCATCCAGAGCGGAATCCTGGGGGGGTACCCGGTTATCGGCATCAAGGTGTCGCTGGTGGACGGCAGTTATCACGACGTGGACAGCTCGGAAATGGCGTTTAAAATCGCGGCTTCCATAGGCTTCAAAGAGGCGATGAGGAGGGCGTCCCCGGTTCTGATGGAGCCCATCATGTCCGTGGAGGTTGTGACGCCCGAAGATTACGTGGGTGACGTCATTGGCGACCTCTCCTCCCGAAGAGGTCGCATCGAGGGGATGGATATGAGATCGAACGCCCGTATCGTCAGGGCTTTCGTCCCCTTGTCCAGCATGTTCGGCTACGCCACCGACCTCAGAAGCAAAACGTCGGGCCGAGCGAACTACACAATGCAGTTCGACCACTACGAGCCAACGCCGGCCGACGTGGCGGAGAAAGTCTTGAAAAAGTAGAACTAAAGTAGAATCTCGAAGGGCGAGTTACGGCGAACCCTAAAAATTTATAGGAGGGAACTCAAGTTATGGCGAAGGAAAAATTTGATCGTAACAAGCCGCATTTGAACATCGGCACGATCGGGCATATCGACCACGGCAAGACCACGTTGACGGCGGCGATCACCAAGTGCCTCGCGACGCAGAAATTGGCGGACTTCACGGCCTACGACATGATCGACAAGGCCCCGGAGGAGCGGGAGCGCGGGATCACGATCAACATCGCCCACGTGGAATACCAGACGGAGAAGCGCCACTACGCCCATATCGACTGCCCCGGCCATGCGGACTACATCAAAAACATGATCACGGGCGCGGCCCAGATGGACGGCGCGATCCTGGTGGTGAGCGCGGCCGACGGCCCCATGCCCCAGACCCGCGAACACGTGCTGCTGGCCCGTCAGGTCAACGTCCCCGCCCTGGTGGTGTTCATGAACAAGACGGACCAGGTGGACGACCCCGAACTTCTGGACCTGGTGGAGATGGAGATCCGCGAACTTCTGAGCAAGTACGAGTTTCCCGGCGACGATATTCCCATCGTGCGGGGCTCCGCGCTGGAGGTTCTGGAGAAGGGGAATGGAACAAAGGAAGACCCCATCAGCAAGCCGATCTGGGAGCTGATGGACGCGTGCGACGGCTACATTCCAGAGCCGGTCCGGGAGACGGATAAGCCGTTTTTGATGCCGGTAGAGGACGTGTTCACGATCACGGGCCGCGGCACAGTGGTCACGGGCCGAGTGGAGCGGGGAATCATCAAGCCGGGCGAAGATGTCGCGATTGTGGGAATGAAGTCGGACATCAAGAAGACGGTTGCCACGTCCTTGGAGATGTTTCGCAAGATCCTGGACGACGCGGTGGCGGGGGACAACGTGGGAGTGTTACTGCGCGGAGTGGACAAGGACGAGGTAGAGCGAGGCCAAGTGCTGGCGAAGCCGGGTAGCGTGACGCCGCACACGAAGTTCAAAGCGGAGGTCTACGTGTTGAAGAAGGACGAGGGCGGCCGGCATACGCCGTTCTTCGCGGGATACAAGCCTCAGTTTTACTTCCGAACGACAGACGTAACGGGGGCGATCAAGTTGCCTGACGGAGTGGAGATGGTGATGCCTGGAGACAACGCGAACTTCGAGGTGGAGCTGATCGTGCCGATCGCGATGGAGGAAGGCCTCCGGTTCGCGGTGCGCGAGGGCGGACACACAGTGGGCGCCGGCGTCGTCACCCAGATCCTTCAGTAATACAGAACGTTTAGAGGAAAATCGAAGTGGCGAAAAAAATACGTATTCGGCTGAAAGCGTTCGACCACAGGGTTCTTGACGCGTCTGCCTCTCAAATCGCGGAGACGGCGGAACGGAGCGGGGCTATGGTTTCGGGGCCCATTCCCCTCCCCACAGAGATTAGCAAGGTCACGATTCTTAAGTCTCCTCACAAGGACAAAGACGCGAGAGAACAATTTGAAACGAGAACTCATAAGCGTCTGATCGACATCGTTAATCCGACGCAGAAGACGATGGACGCTTTGATGCAACTTAATCTTCCCTCTGGAGTGGACATCCAGATCAAACTTTAATTTCTTACTTTTGCTGGGAAGCGCTTGAGCTGGCAACCGATGGACCACGCGATACAATGTAACGCTAAGTAATGTAATGCTAAAAATGTTCGCGGAGGCTTTCACCGGCTGAAAGGAGAGAAAATGATGGGTATAGGAATATTAGGGAAGAAGGTTGGCATGACTCAGATTTTCAACGAACAAGGCCAGGCCGTGGCTGTTACTGTAGTCATGGCTGGACCTTGTCCCGTGATTGCCATCCGAACCCCCGAACAGAACGGATACTCTGCCGTTCTTCTCGGCTATGGCGCGGTAAAACCGCGCAAGCTGTCCAAACCCCTTAAAGGCTTTTTCAATAAAGCCAAAGTCGAGCCCAAAAGAACGCTCCGGGAGTTTAGAATGGACAAAACAGAGGAGTACGAAGTAGGGCAAGAGATCAGGGTGGATTTGTTCGAGACGGGCGAGAAGATTGACATCAGCGGAGTTAGCAAGGGCAAGGGTTTTGCCGGCGTCATGAAAAAATACCACTTCGCCGGACAACAGTTCAGCCACGGAACCTCGGTCATGCACCGCCACGGCGGCTCCAGCGGAGCCATTTCTTATCCTGGCCGTGTGTTTCCGGGCAAGCGTATGCCGGGGCACATGGGAAGCGAAAAGGTGACGGTCAAAAATCTGACGGTTATGGCCGTGGATTTGGAAAACAACCTCCTTCTTCTCAAAGGGGCTGTTCCAGGAGCTAAAAACAGCCTGGTCACCCTCTATAAAAAGCAGTAACGAGATTTGAAGGGAAGGTATCGAGGATTATGCCTACAATCAAAATAGTGGATTTCAATGGAAACACCGCAGGAGAGCTGACTCTTTCCGACTCTGTTTTTGACGCGCCTCTGCATGTGCCGGCGATGCATCAGGTCGTCGTGGCTCATCTGGCGAACTGCCGGCAGGGCACTCACTCCGCCAAGACTCGAGGCGAGGTATCGGGCGGCGGTAAGAAGCCCTGGAAGCAGAAACACACTGGCCGCGCTCGTCAAGGCAGCACCCGCTCGCCGATATGGGTGCACGGAGGTGTTGCCCACGGACCCAAACCTCGCGACTATCATCAGAAAGTCAACAAGAAGGTCCGCCGCCTGGCCATGTTGAGCGCGCTTTCCATGAAAGTCAGGGAGGATCTGCTGACGGTGGTGAAGGGTTTCGATCTGGAGAAACCCTCTACAAGGGCCATCAAGGGATTTATGGACGCGATTCGCGCCGAGAAGGCTCTTGTGCTCTATCACGCGCCTGATGCCAACGTCACGCGTTCGGCGCGGAACCTTTCGGGCGTCAAGGTGATCAACGTCGCGAGCATCAACGTGTATGACCTTCTCAATTCAAAAACCTTGGTCGCGACTCCAGAAGTGGTCGCTCGCCTGGAGGAGGTATATTCAAAATGAAACTAATCGCTCACGACATTCTCATAAGGCCGATTATGACGGAAAAAAGCAACGCTCTCATGGCGGAGAACAAGTACACCTTCGAGGTGCACAAAAGCGCCAACAAAATTCAAATCCGTCAAGCGGTGGAGCAGGTGTTCAAGGTGAAGGTGTTGAGGGTCAATACGATGAACGTGCCCTCGAAACCCAAGCGTATGGGGGCTTTCATGGGCAAAACTCGCTCCTGGAAGAAGGCTATCGTGGCTGTGTCCGCGGGACAACGCATCGAGGCCTTCGAAGGCGCCAGCGTTTAGAAAGGTGCAAATCAGACATGTCGATTAAACAATTCAAACCCTACACCCCGGGCCGCAGACAGATGACCATCCAGGGGCGCGAGGACATCACCGCCGAGAAGCCGGAGCGTTCGCTGACGACGGAATTGCGCAAAAGCGGCGGTCGTAACAACACGGGACGTATCACCATGCGGCACATCGGCGGGGGACATAGAAGGACTTATCGCATCATTGATTTTCGCCGTAACAAACTGGGGATTCCCGGCAAGGTGGCCACAGTGGAGTACGATCCCAACCGCAACGCGCGCATCGCACTCGTCAACTACGTCGATGGGGAGAAGCGCTACATTCTCCTTCCCAAAGGTCTCAAGGTGGGGGACACAATTGTCGCGGGGCCAGAAGCGGATATCACTCCAGGTAACGCCTTGAAGCTCAAGGATATCCCCGTGGGGACCGTCGTCCATAACCTCGAACTGGAGCCTGGCCGGGGAGGCAAGTTGGTGCGCGCGGCGGGGACCTCGGCGCAGCTCATGGCGAAAGAGGGCAAATACGCTTACCTGCGTATGCCCAGCGGAGAGCTTCGCCTGATTTTGCAGGAGTGCATGGCCACGGTGGGTCAGATCGGAAACGAAGACCACGAAAACATTTCCCTGGGCAAGGCCGGCAAGAACCGTTACCTGGGGCGCCGCTCCACAGTGAGGGGCATGGTCATGAATCCCGTGGACCATCCTATGGGCGGTGGCGAAGGCAAAAGCAAGGGCAACAAGCATCCTCTTTCCCCTTGGGGCACGCCGGCCAAAGGTTTTCGGACGCGCAAGAAAAAGCCTTCCGATAGGCTGATCGTTCGCCGCCGTTACGACAAGTAGACGCGAGGAGGGACTTTATTCAATGGCTCGTTCCGCAAAGAAAGGACCCTATGTAGAGCAGCGTCTCTTGGGCAGGGTCGAGGAAATGAACACGTCGGGAAACAAAAAGGTCTTGAGGACCTGGTCGCGCCGTTCAACCGTGGTGCCTCAAATGATTGGACACACCATCGCCGTTCACAATGGGCGCATACACCTTCCGGTGTACATCAGCGAGAACATGGTGGGACATAAATTGGGAGAATTCGCCCAAACCCGTAAGTTCGGGCGCCATGCGGGACAAGAGCGTTCCACCAAGGGAAAGTGAAGGGGTGGGACAAATGGAGGCTGTCGTTAAAAATACAGCAAAAGCTATGGTCCGTCAAGTAAGGGTTTCTCCGTTCAAAGTGCGGCAGATTCTCGCCCTTATTCGAGGAAAAAAAGCGGGAGAGGCAATGACAATTTTACATTTTAGCCCTCAGAAAGCGGCGCGTATCGTGTTCAAGGTTTTACAGAGCGCGGTAGCGAACGCGGAACATAATTACGGGATGGATACGGACAAGTTGCACGTTCTGACGGCTTACGCCGACCAGGGGCCCTCTATGAAGCGTTTTCGCCCCGCTTCTATGGGAAGGGCGCATCCCTACGTACACCGCACATCCCATGTGACCGTCACGGTCGCGGAACGTTAAGGAGGGGTCTGACTCGTGGGACAAAAAGTTCATCCCGTTGGGTATAGATTAGGAATCACGACGGAGTGGGAGTCCAAATGGTACGCAAGCCCTAAGGACTACGCTAAGAAATTGCACGAAGACCTTAAACTTCGCGCGTGGATTATGAAGAAATGGGAAGGAGCCGGCATTCCCCGCGTGGAAATCGAGCGGGTGGGCCACGTGGTTCGTTTCACCATTTGGACGGCGCGCCCTGGCGTCGTCATTGGACGGGGCGGCACCGAGATCCAGGTCATCAAAGACGAGCTTCAGCAGCTCACCGGCGGTAAGGTCATGGTCAATGTGCAAGAGATCAAAAACCCCGACGTAGTGGCGCAGTTGGTGGCGGAAAACATCGCCTCATCCCTGGAGCGGCGTGTTTCCTTTCGCCGCGCGATGAAGCAGGCCATTTTCCGCGCGACGAAGGCCGGAGCCAAGGGCATCAAGGCCCAAGTAGCCGGACGCCTGGGCGGCGCAGAAATCGCGCGGACCGAGTGGTACAACGAGGGCCGTCTGCCGCTTTCCACCATTCGGGCGGACATTGATTACGGTTTTGCCGAGGCCATTACCCTATACGGTGTCATCGGCTGCAAGATCTGGATATATCGCGACAGGGAGAACGAACGGCCTGTGCAGCAGCGTTCAAAGCGAGACAGAGACCGAGAGAGACCAAGGGGGTAGGTTAATTATGCTTATGCCCAGCAGGGTCAAATACAGGAAATCACATCGGAGCCCTCTCCGAGGTATCTCCAAGGGGGGCGTTACGGTGGCTTTCGGAGAATGGGGGCTTCAAGCGGAGGAAAACGCTTGGATAACCGCGCGTCAGATCGAGGCCACCCGCGTGGCGATTTCGCGAAAGATGAAAAAAGGCGGAAAGATCTGGATTCGCATTTTCCCCGACAGACCCTATACCAAAAAGCCCTTGGAAACGCGTATGGGCAAGGGAAAAGGAGCCCCGGAGTTCTGGGTGGCCGCCGTGAAACGAGGCCGCGTAATGTTCGAGGTCGCCGGAGTTTCCAAAGACGTAGTGGAACAAGCTTTTCGCACTGCTTCCCACAAGCTGCCGATCAAGGTAAAGATTGTGGCAAGAGAGGGTATGGGTGGTGAACAATAATGGATGCGACGAAACTTCGGGAGCTTGGACTGGACGAACTTCAGGAACAGTATCGCCATTATAAAGAAGAGCTTTTTAATCTGCGTTTTCAGAACGCCACAGGACAGTTGAAGAATACGAGCCGCATTAGGGACGTCCGGAAAATAATCGCCAGAGTGTTGACCATCGCCGGTGAGAAGACGCGCGCGATGGAAGGCTCGTCCGGTAGGAGGTAGACGTTATGGAAGCCGCAGCGGAAGCAAAAGAGAACAACGGGCTTTCTCATAGAAAGGTTCGCGTTGGGGTTGTGGTCAGCGACAAAATGAACAAGACGGTGGTGGTCAAGGTTAGCCGCCACGCCGAGCATCCCCTTTACGGCAAACGCATCATCAAGTCGAAAAAATATGTGGCCCACGACGAGGAGAATGTCTGCCGAATCGGGGATCAGATCCGGATCCGGGAAACGCGCCCTTTGAGCAAAACGAAAAGATGGGAACTGGTGGAGATCGTGCGGAAGGCCCCGGTTTTCGATTCTGAGACGCCTGGGGAGGAGTAGCCCATGATCCAGTTGACGACAGTCTTGAATGTGGCTGATAACTCCGGAGCCAGAAAACTTTTTTGTATACAGGTCATGGGGGGCAGCAAGCGCAAGTGGGGCACGATCGGGGATGTTATTGTTGCCTCCGTTCGGGAGGCTATCCCTAACAGTAACATCGCCAAAGGTTCCGTCGTAAAGGCCGTCATTGTCCGCACCAAAAAAGAGATACGGCGTCAGGATGGGTCCTACGTACGTTTCGACGACAACGCGGCGGTCATCATCGACAACAACGGGGAGCCCAAGGGGACGAGAATTTTTGGGCCCGTGGGGCGTGAGTTGCGCGCCAAAAAGTACATGCGCATCCTTTCCCTCGCGCCCGAAGTGGTCTAGGAGGCTGGGTCGGTTATGTCTATGAGAATAAAGAAAAACGACCGGGTCCGCGTCATATCCGGCAAGTACAAAGGCAAAGAAGGCAAGATTCTGCGTCATATCCCCACGAAGGACATGATCGTCGTGGAGGGGGTCAACGTGGTTTCCCGCCATCTGAAGCCGAGTCAAAAAAACCCCCAGGCGGGCATTATCCAGAAAGAAGCGCCCATTTACGCCTCGAAGGTGATGCTGGTGTGCCCTCAGTGCGGCAAGGCCACGCGGGTTGGATGCTCTTTCATGGAGAGCGGGAAAAAGGTTCGCGTTTGCAGAAAATGCAACGAAATCATCGACCGGACCTAAACCGGGCCTAGAGGGAGGAAAGGTTAATGACGCCGCGTGTTCTAGAAAAATACAAAACGGAGATTTGCCCCGCGCTCATGAAGGAGTTCGGGTACAAAAACGTGATGCAATTGCCTCGCGTCCAGAAAATTGTCGTGAATATCGGCGTGGGCGATGCGAAGCTCGATATCAAGTTTATGGATGTGGCCATCGCTGAGTTGCGCGCCATTACCGGGCAGCAGCCGCTTTTGAAGCGGGCGAAGAAGTCTGTGGCCGGTTTCAAAGTGCGGGAGGGGATGCCCGTCGCCTGCGCCGTTACTCTTCGAGGGACGCGCATGTGGGAGTTTCTCGACCGATTGATCTCCTTGGCTCTGCCCAGTATCAAGGATTTTCAGGGAGTTTCAAAACGCGGGTTCGACGGACGGGGAAATTACAACCTAGGGCTGAGAGAACAGCTCATTTTCCCGGAAATCAACTACGACAAGGTGATCCGTTCCCGCGGGATGAACGTGTCCATTGTGACGACAGCAAAAAGCGACGAGGAAGCCCACGCGCTCCTCAAGGGTATGGGAATGCCCTTCAATCGCTAGATATTTAGTGAAAAGCGGTTCTTTAAGTCAGTGCTGGAGATCGGTTGATTGAATCGATCATCAATATTATTAATATTATTAATATTATCAATATCGTCAATGAGGGGGAACAGCGAAGGATGGCAAGGAAAGCGATGAGACATAAGGCGACCCTGACCCCGAAGTTCCAGGTACGGCAACATAACCGTTGCCCGCTGTGCGGTAGGGTTCACGCTTATATGCGCGTCTTCGACATGTGCCGTTGCTGCTTCCGCAAGCTGGCTCGCGAGGGCAAGATACCCGGCGTCGTGAAGTCTAGCTGGTAGGGAGGCAGAGGGATGTACATCAATGATCCGATCGCGGATATGCTCACGAGAGTGCGCAACGCGAATATGATATACAGCGAAAGCGTGGATATCCCCACGAGCAAGATCAAGCTGGCCATTGCCAGGATCTTGAAAGAAGAGGGATATATCAAGAACTTCAAGACGATCAACGACCCGAAGAAACCCTACGCGTCGATCCGTGTCTTTTTGTCCTACGGCTCGGAACGCGAGCGCGTCATTCAAGGACTCCGGAGGATCAGCAAGCCGGGACGGAGGATCTACGTGGGTAAGGCCAAACTTCCTTTGGTAATGGGAGGCTTAGGTTTGGTGGTCGTTTCCACATCCCAGGGCCTGAAGACAGGGGCGGAAGCCTCGAAGCTGGGTCTGGGCGGCGAAGTGCTCTGTTACGTTTGGTGAGAAAGGGGACTCTAGGATGTCTCGTATAGGACGGAAGGCCATCCCGATCCCCAAGGGAACCAGCGTGACGGTCAAAAGGGATGAAATCGGGGATAAAATCGTGGTAATGGGCACGAAAGGAGAACTCGACACTCCTCTCATGCCGGGCATCAATGTGAGCGTCGAGCAGGACAAGGTGACCGTGAGCCGAGAGAACGACGAAAAACAGACCTGCGCGTGGCACGGTATGACGCGGGCTTTGATCGCCAACATGGTGACGGGCGTGACCGAGGGTTTCCAAAAAACCCTCGAAATTGTGGGGGTGGGCTGGCGCGCCCAAATGCAGGGTAAAAAACTGGTGTTGAGCTTAGGCTATTCCCACCCCGTGGAGTACGAAGCGCCCAAGGGGATCGAGATCGTGGTGGAAAACCCCATCAAGTTCGTCGTAAAAGGCATCGACAAACAGGTTGTCGGGGAGACTTGCGCGATCATTCGCGGCTACCGCCCACCGGAACCTTACCACGGCAAGGGGATTCGTTACTCGAACGAAAACGTGGTTCGCAAGGCCGGCAAGACCGGCGCGAAGTAATGGGACCGAGGTGGAATAGATGAAGAAGAGGAGCAGAAACGACATGCGCGTCGTGCGTCACGACCGCTTGCGCCGGACTCTCGCCGGAACCGCGGCGATTCCCAGAATGGCCGTTTATCACAGCTTGAGCCATATTTACGTGCAAATTATCGACGACGACAAGGGACATACCTTGGCGGCGGTTTCGACGCTGGAGACACCCGTGAGGGAATCCGTGAAAGGCACCTGCAACGTGGAGGCGGCCAAAATGATCGGGAAATTAGCGGCGGAACGGGCTCAGGCGAAGGGCATAGAGGCTGTGGTCTTTGACCGCGGTGGGCACATGTACCACGGAAAGGTCAAGGCTTTGGCGGACGCGGCTCGTGAAGCCGGCCTCAAGTTCTAGTTAGAGGAGAAAACGCGGATCATGCTCAAAAAAAGAATAGATGCTAAGAATCTGGAATTGAAAGAACGCGTTGTCGCCATCAACCGTGTGAGCAAAGTCGTCAAGGGAGGCAAACGTTTCAAATTCGCGGTCCTTGTCGTGGTCGGCGACGGCGAGCGCTACGTTGGCGTCGCTATCGGCAAGGCAAAGGAGATCTCCGAAGCCGTGCGCAAGGGCATCGATAAGGCGAGCAAAGACCTCGTGGAGCTGAAGCGCATGGGCGACACCGTACCCCACCCCATTCAAGGGGAGTTCGGAGCCGCCAGAGTTCTCTTGAAGCCGGCTCCCGCTGGAACGGGAGTTATCGCGGGCGGCGTCGTGCGCGCCATCATGGAACTCGGCGGAGTGAAAGACGTGGTGACGAAGGTGGTGGGGCGCACTTCAAACGCTATCAATGTAGCTTGGGCCACGTTGGAGGCCTTGAGAGAGAGCCGGACGGTGGACGAGATTTTCAAACTTCGCGGCAAAAAAGCTCCTGAGCGGAGCGCGGCCGTGACGGGGTAGGAGGAACTTAATGGCTAAGGTCAGGGTAAAGTGGGTCAAAAGCGCCATCGGTTTTTCTTCGCGCCAGAAGAGGACCATTGAGGCGTTAGGTTTTAAGAAATTACAATCTGTGGTGGTCCACGAGGACACACCTCAGATCCGTGGCATGATAGAAAAAGTCCGTCATCTGGTTGACTGGACAAACGAGAACTAAGGGGTGAAAAAAAAATGAACCTTCACGATCTTAGTCCTGCCCCGGGATCCAGGCGCGTAACGAAGCGGTTGGGGCAGGGAATAGGCAGCGGAACGGGTAAAACTTCAGGCAAGGGTAACAAAGGGCATAAATCCCGGACGGGCGGCGGCGTTCGCCCCGGTTTCGAGGGAGGCCAGATGCCTCTCGTCAGAAGAGTGCCCAAGCGCGGTTTCAATAACGCGCGTTTTGCCCAAGAATATCAAGTCGTCAATCTGGAATCACTGTCCAAAAAATTCGACGGGGGGGAGGTGTCCGCCACGGAACTCCATCGGGCGGGCCTTGTCCGTTCTCTTACCCAGCCAGTGAAACTTCTCGCGAAGGGCACGGTGGAGAAAGCGTTTACCATAAAGGTGAACGCGGTCAGTCAGAACGCGCGGGAAAAAATAGAAGCGGCGGGCGGGAAAGTCGAGGTGGTCTGAGGTGCTCGGGTCCTTCGGCGATATTTTCAAGCTGCCTGAACTGAAGAGGCGGATACTTTTCACATTGGGTGTCCTGTTCATCTTTCGCGTGGGCGCTCATATCCCCACGCCGGGCATCAACATCGAAGTGATGTCCAACTTTTTCAACGAGAGCAGCGGTGGCTTTCTGGGCTTTCTGAACATGTTTTCAGGAGGCGCCCTGGGGCGTCTGAGTATTTTCTCACTGGGCGTCGCGCCTTATATCAACTCCAGTATCGTGATGCAGCTTCTGGTCGTTATTTTTCCGACGCTGGAAAAAATGCAGAAGGACAACGAGGAAGGCCGGAAAAAGATTATCCAGTGGACCCGCTACGGGGCTATTCCCTTCGCAGTTGTTCAAGCCGTGGGGTTGACGACGTGGCTGGGGAGCTTCAATCCGCCTATTTTTTCGGGCTCCTTTTTCGATTCGATCGTAGTGGTGCTCACCATCACGACGGGTTCCGTGGCTGTGATGTGGATGGGCGAGGAGCTTTCCGACCACGGAATCGGCAACGGCATTTCCCTTTTGATTTTTGCGGGTATCGTGGCGCGCATTCCCGACGCTATCCTCCAGACGGGGGCGCTCCTGCGCGCTGGGTCTGTGAATATTCTCGTGATCCTGCTCTCCTTGCTCCTGATGACGCTGGTAGTCGCGGGTTGCATCGTGCTCCAGGAGGGCCAGAGACGCCTACCGGTCCAGTACGCCAAACGGGTAGTGGGAAACAAAATCTACGGGGGACAGAGCACGTTTATTCCGCTGAAGGTGAATCAGTCGGGCGTCATCCCCATTATCTTCGCGTCGTCGATTCTTATTTTCCCGTCCACGCTAGCCGGCTTTTTCAGCGATAGCGGTGTTGGGCGCTTTATTCAGGAGCTTTTCACTCATGGAAGCGTCTTTTACACGATGTGCTACGTTCTCCTGATCGTTTTTTTCTCTTACTTCTACACGGCAGTTGTCTTCAACCCCAACGAAATCGCCAATAACATGAAAAAATACGGCGGCTTCGTTCTGGGGATTCGGCCGGGACAGCCCACGGCGGATTACATCACCAAGGTGATGGAGCGTATTACATTGGGTGGCGCGATTTTTCTGGCGGTCGTGGCTCTGGTCCCGGACCTCATGTCAGGGCTGATGCGGGCGAACGCCTTTTATTTCGGCGGGACTGCTGTTTTGATCGTGGTCGGCGTCGCTCTCGATACGGTGCACCAGATCGAAGCCCAGTTGTTGATGCGGCACTACGACGGCATCTTGAAGAAGTCGAGAGGCAAGGCCGGAAGCCTGCTCCATGTGTGATGGGCTTGCTTATGATGAGCTGCTTATGATGAGCTAAGGAGGAATAAGACCGTGCGGTTTATTCTTTTGGGCGCGCCGGGGTCGGGTAAGGGTACTCAGGCGGATTTACTAAAGAAACGATACGGTTGTGCCCACATCTCAACGGGCGACATCTTGAGGCTGAATTTGAAGGACGAGACCGAGCTGGGTCTTCGAGCCAGGGACTTCATGCAAAAGGGAGAACTGGTTCCTGACGAATTGGTGATCGAGATGGTGGAGAAGAGGCTTCAGGAGGCCGACGCCGCGGAAAGCTTTCTCATGGATGGCTTTCCCCGCACGCTGTCTCAGGCAGAGGCTTTCGGGAAAATTTTAGAGAAAATGGGCCAGTCTTTAGACATGGCGCTACTCCTGAAAATCGATGAGGAATCTCTGGTTCGGCGCCTGATCAATCGCAGAACCTGCCGTTCCTGCGGTAAGATTTGGAACCTTTTGGCGATGCCTTCCGAGACGAAGACTTGCCCGGAGTGCGAAGGCGAGCTTTACCAAAGGGATGACGATGCGGAATCCGTGATTCGCAGGCGCTTGGAGGTCTATCGCGCTCAAACGACGCCTCTAGTGTCCTGGTACGAAAAGGCGGGGAAGCTGCGGATCGTGAACGCCGAAGGATCCGCTCAGGAGATCTTTGAGAGTATGCAGGTGGTTTTGGGCCGATGATACATCTCAAGACGAAAGAAGAAATCGCCCTGATGCGCAACGCGGGCAAGGTGGTCGCCGACATCCTTGATGCCCTGAGAGAGATAGTGCGACCGGGGATCTCCACGGCGGAACTGGACCGTGTGGCGGAGCAATACATACAAGAAAGCGGGGGAAAGGCGTCGTTCAAAGGTTATCGTCCTTTCCACGCGGAGATTCCTTACCCGAGCGCTATCTGCGCGTCCGTCAATGAAGAGATTGTTCATGGCATTCCCAGTGACGGACGGATTCTACAGGAAGGGGATATCGTCAGCGTGGATGTGGGGGTCTATCTCCAGGGTTACCATGGAGACGCAGCCTGTACCTACCCCGTGGGCGCCTTGACCCCTATTCGGAAGAAACTTCTGGATGTCACCGAGAAATCTCTAGAACTTGCCCTGGACGCGATCAAAGCGGGCAACACCGTGGGCGACGTGGGGTATGCTGTGGAAAGCTACGTTTTGGGCCAAGGCTTCGGTGTCGTCCGCGATTTTACAGGACACGGAGTGGGCAAACAGTTGCATGAGGCGCCTCAGGTGCCCAATTTTGGAAAGCCGAGAAGGGGCGTCACTTTGCAACGGGGAATGACCTTGGCTATAGAACCCATGGTCGTGATCGGAAAGGAACAAATCAAGATCGGACCAAACAAATGGGTTGTCGTTACCGCTGATGGTTCCGACGCGGCGCATTTCGAGAGGTCTGTCGTCGTTACGGACGAGGGCCACGATCTCCTGACCCCATGGATAAGCCATTAAATGACTATCAGGTGGGGCGGGTCGTTATCTCCAAGAGGGGCAAAGATGTCGGGCGTCTATACGTGATTGTGGGGGTTCTCGATGGGGGGCGGTTGGCCCTGGCCGACGCGAAGGGATTCAACGTTCGTCGCCCCAAGTCGAAAAATCCCAAGCATGTCCAGTGGACGTCACGCGTCGTCACCGAGGTCGCGGCCTCGGTCGAAGCGGGAAAAAACATCGATCATGGAGATTTCTGTCGTTTTTTAGTCTCTGTGAAAAAAAACCAGAATTTAGAAAGAGCCCCGAAGGCGGAGGGTGTCTTGGATGAAAGTCTTACAAGATAAAAGTCTTAGATGAAAGTCTTATAAGATGAAAGTCTTGGATAGCGTTAACGAGCACAAGTCGGAACAGAGAGGCAGGGTGGCGAATGGCGAATAAAGAAGCTGGAGGCAAGGAAGAAGTCATCGAAGCTAAGGGAATAGTGGCGGAACCCCTCCCCAACGCCATGTTTCGTGTGGAGTTGGAAAACGGTCATAAGCTCCTGGCACATGTGTCGGGTAAAATGCGGATGCATTTCATTCGAATACTTCCGGGCGACAGGGTATTGGTCGAGATTTCTCCTTACGATCTCACGCGGGGAAGGATTATTTATCGTTATAAATAAGTTATAAATAAGAGGGCGCGTGCCACGACCGTGACATAAACGCTACAGTCAATTTAAAAAGTTACGCCGTGAATTTCACGCTGTCAGCCTACGGTGTCAGTTTGTGGAGAGGGAAGCTCTGGCCGTCGTCGTAAGATCGTAAGATGGTGGTGAAACTGGCCTCTGTGAAGCGGGAAGTCAGCTTTGAATCTGTTGAGATAGATTTGAGTAGGTATGATGGATTTGAGTAGGTATGATGGAACGGAGTTGCCCTTAAGGTTGAAATAAAGAGCCGAATAAAAGTTTTTCTGAATAAGAGTTTTTCTGAGGAGTGTGTGCTATGAAGGTAAAACCATCGGTGAAGCCGATATGTGAATTTTGCCGTGTTATCCGGCGTGAAGGCGTCGTGCGCATTATTTGTAGCCGGAACGCGCGTCACAAGCAACGGCAGGACGCGAGGAGGTAAGGGAGTATGGCTCGTATATCAGGGGTGGATCTTCCCAGAGAAAAGCGCATTGAGATCGCGTTGACCTATATCTTTGGAATAGGGTTGCCGACCTCTCAAAAAATCTTGGAAAAAACCGGTGTCAACCCTGACGTCAGGGTGAAGGACCTGACGGAGGAAGACGCTCAGAAACTTCGTCGGGAAATTGAAGACCACTACAGGGTCGAGGGAGACCTTCGTCGAGAAGTATCCATGAACATCAAGCGCCTTATCGATATCGGGTGCTACAGGGGTATCCGGCACAAGCTAGGGCTTCCTGTGCGAGGGCAGAAGACGAAGACAAACGCCCGAACCCGTAAGGGACCGCGGCGCACCGTCGCCAACAAGAAGATGGCGGGCAAGTAATCGAGTCGTTTCGACCGATTCCGATTTCACGATCCATTTTTCACGATCCATTAGGAGGGAAAACACGCGTGGCTAAAAGGACTGTCCGTAAGGGCAAAAAGCGCGAGAAAAAAAATATAAGTTACGGGGTAGCCCATATCTATTCGACCTTCAACAACACGATTCTGTGTATTAGCGATAGGGGCGGCAACGTGCTGTCTTGGGCCAGCGGCGGCAACGTGGGTTTCAAAGGCACCCGCAAATCCACTCCCTTCGCGGCCCAAATAGCGGCTCAACAAGTGGCCAAGGGCGCTCAGGACGTGGGCATCCAGGAAATAGACGTCATCGTGAGAGGACCGGGGCCGGGTCGAGAGTCGGCTATCCGCTCACTTCAGGCGGCGGGACTCCAAGTCAACCAAATCAAGGACACAACTCCCATACCTCACAATGGTTGTCGGCCGCCCAAAAGACGCCGAGTGTGAGGCAGGGGTTTGCCTGTCTTTGAATTCAATAAAAGGCCTAAAGAGAAGGCCTAGTATGGATCCGATGAGGACGACACAGGCCCGATTTCGACTTCCGTCGAAGATAGGAGCATGAATATGTTGGAAACGTTGGGAATCTTGCGGCCTGAGATAAAGATAGAAGAAAATTCTCCGACCTATGGACGCCTGACCCTGGAGCCGCTGGAACGGGGCTATGGCCAGACTTTGGGCAATGCTTTGCGCAGAGTCTTGCTTTCCTCGATTAGGGGGGCGTCTATCGTATCCGTGCGCATGGAGGGGGTGCTGCACGAGTTCAGCACTGTCCCCGGAATGCGCGAGGACGTCATTGAGGTACTGATGAACTTGAAGCACATTCCAGTGCGCTCCCGCAGCAAAGAAATGCGCGTGCTGCACCTGGAGCTGGACGGTCCCGGCGAGGTTACGGCCAAGGATATCCAAGTGGACAGCGAGGTGGAATTTGTAGACCCCGACGCTAAGGTCTGTACCCTAGAGGAGGGGGCCCACTTGTCCATGGATCTTTATATCGAGCAAGGTACGGGGTATGTGTCCTCGGAACGCCCTCGCCCGTCCTACCTGCCAGTGGACGCGCTGCTCGCCGATGCGGTTTTTTCGCCGGTTCTGAGGGTGAACTACGAGGTGGAGGCGGCCCGGGTCGGACAGAGGACGGACTTCGAGCGTCTGATCCTCAACTTGTGGACGAACGGCATCGTAACCCCCGAAATGGCGGTTTGTGAGGCGGCCCAGATTATCAGAACCTATTTTAGCTATGTGGTCGCGGACCTTGAACAGCAGAGCGGTGGGGAAAACGGCGTGGAAACGGGTTTGCCGGGGGAGGGGAGCGTGCCCTTCGTCAGGAAAATATCGAGCGGGGAGTCGGGTTTCTTCTCCCGCCCCGTGCGAGACCTGGAGCTCTCCATTCGGAGCGAAAATTGTCTTTTGCGTGGGGGCATTCACACCATAGGAGACTTATTGCAGAGGTCGAGAGACGATCTGCTCAAAATTCGCAATCTGGGCAAGATCTCCCTCAAAGAGATCGGGGAAAAACTCGACAGCGCGGGCTTGAAGCTCCGTGATAAAAGCCAAGTGAAGACAACAAAAGAGGCCAGCATATAGTACAGGAGCGCTCGTGGAATATTTCTTCGAGCTTTGCGAGATTCAGCTTTTTCTTTGGCTTTGTAGTCGAAGAGATACTATGCGAAATGTATCTATTCGTTATGAGTAGGTATTAGTACGCTGAAAGGATCAGATAACATATGAGACACCGTATGGACCATAGAACCCTTGGGCGATACGGAAGCCATAGGATGATGATGCTATCCAACATGGCTGCCAGCCTTTTTCTGACCGGCCAGGTCAGAACTACCGTCACGCGGGCCAAAGAACTGAGGCGCGTGGCGGAAAAGCTTATTACCCGCGCGCGGGGCGGCTCTATCCATGATCGGCGCGTTGTGCGTTCCCACATGCATCACAAAGAGGCGGCGATCAAGCTCTTCAGCGAGCTGGCGCCCCGTTACGCCTCATTCGACAAGGGAGGGTACACGCGTATTGTGAAACTGGGGAGCCGGTTTGGAGACGGCGCTCCCATGGCGGTCATCCAACTCGTCGAAAAAAACAAAGACTAGGTTAGGGAAATTGAACGGTGACGCGGCCGACCCTATCATCGCACTGAAGACCGTTAGTTTTTCTTATGATGGGGTAACTCTATAGTCTTTAGATAAGTATAGATTTCTATAGTCCTTAGATAAATATAGATTTCTATTGATACTTATTGATAACGTACTATAAAAGCCCTCCATGCTTGGTAACGAGCATGAAGTATTCGGTGAAAGCCCGAATAACGATAACTTTAACTGCTGGCAATCCCTAAAGCCGAAGACACCACAACGTGAGGATGAAATATACCTGGGCGTGAAGGTGACGAAAGTAGAAAAAAGTCTTCGGATTGAATCAAGGCGCAAACCTAAAATTCAAGCGACAATGGGTCTTCAGCAACCAAGCCTTGAATAGAGGACGGCTCAACGACTATCCTGCGAGGGAGTACCCGCGAGCGCGGGGAAAAGGGTTAGCCTTCAAATTAGCCTTCAAATTAGCCTTCAAAAAAGAAGGAGCCTTCAAAAAAGAAGGATAAGAAAGAAGGACAAGATATAGTCTGCGCTCATATGAAAGTATGAGGAGTTCATGAGTGAAAGCTCTGAGAACCGGAGAAGAATAGCGACCTTCTTTGAACATGCAAGAGACGAAGTAGTTCCACGTTTTAGTGAATAAGTATCAATTGCAACTTGACAATTGGGTCATCTCCAAATTTAGAATTAGATTAGAATAGGATTAAGATTTGATCCTATTTTAAGTTCTTGTTTTAAGTTTTTATTTTAAGTTTTTATTTAAAGTTGAAAGGAGATGTGGCGTTGGAATCCAACGCTCCCAATTGTCAATAGACAATGTGCCTGTGGAGAACTATACCAACTGAATATTCAGGAAGGCATTCTTGAAAGTTCAGAGTTCTGGGAAGCGGGAAATCTAACTTGTGAAAATTAGATACTAAAGCGTAGGAATTATAACGTTTTTTGCGTCGGCGCATAAAGTTCTAAATGAAATTTCCCTCAATGTATCGAAAGGTGAACGGGTGGCTGTCTTGGGCCGCAACGGCTCCGGTAAGTCGACCCTCGTAAAGATTTTAGGCGCTCTGCAGATTCCTTCGCAGGGCGTCTGTCTTGTGCGCGGACGCGATACCGCCGATACCACGGCCCTTGTTGATATCCATAAAAGCGTAAGCCTCGTTTTTCAGAATCCCGAAAGCCAAATTGTAGGATCGGTGGTGGAGGACGACGTGGCCTTCGCGCCGGAGAACCATGGGTTACCCTCCGCCGAAATCGAGGAGAGGGTCGAGCTGGCGCTGAAAAAAGTTGGGCTGCTTCACAAACGAAAGGCTCTTTCTTCGGCGCTTTCGGGAGGGGAAAAACAACGCCTGGCCCTGGCTGGCGCCCTGGCGGCTGACGCTCTTTGCCTGATTCTGGACGAACCCACCGCCATGTTGGACCCTGAGGGGCGTCTGGAAGTAGAGAGCGTCCTGCGCGATATTCACGCTTCCGGAACGACGATTCTTCATGTGACCCACCGTCTGGAGGACGTGCTTCAAGCCGACCGCGTGTTGGTTTTGTCTCAAGGTCGGTGGACGTGGCAAGGACGGAGAGGGGAGTTCTGGGATCGGGTGGAGGCCCTGGGTTTTCAATTGCCTCCTTTGCTTGAGCTCAAACGTCGCCTTGCTATTTCGGGGATCAATGTGGCGACGGCTTCCCTTTCGGACCTGGCGGGGGTCTCGGATCTGGCGAGGGCCGTGGAGAACGCCTTTTCTCCCATTACCTCTTCCGTTACCTCTCCCATTGCGACTATAGACGCTCTTGACGCTGTATCTACGGAGGACTCTGAAGAGATTTCTGAAGAGGTTTTGGAGGTTTTGTTTGAGACGCATGAGCTCTCCTACAGCTTCGACGCCTCCACGCCCCTCGAAACCCGTGTTTTGAAGGAGGTCTCTTGTCGCATTCCCAAAGGCGCATGGCTGTCCGTCTTGGGCAGGACAGGAAGCGGCAAATCCACGTTGATTCAGCACTTGAACGGACTTTATACGATTCAGTCCGGCGAGGTGTCGATGGAGGGGAAACCCCTTCCCCAAAAGGGCCCGGAACTTCGGGGCCTGAGGCGGAGGGTGGGCTTGGTGTTCCAGTCTCCGGAGGATCAGCTTTTTTCTCCTACCGTCGGTGAGGAGCTGGCTTTCGCGCCGCGTAACTGGGGTTTTTCCTCGGAGGAAACGGAGACCTCTGTCAAGCGCGCAATCAAAAGCGTTGGGTTGGGTGAGATGTACCTGTCGCGCAATCCTCTGCTCCTTTCTGGAGGCGAGCGGCGCCTGGTGGCCATCGCCTCGGTGCTCGCCGCCGAACCTGAGTGCGTCATCCTGGATGAACCCACGGCCGGTCTGGACACCGCTTATCGGGAGAGGATCGTAACGCTTTTGTGGCACTTGAAGGAGGCGGGTAAGACCATCATTACGGTGACCCACGACTTCGAGATGGCTTTTGAACGCAGCGATCATCTCCTGATCATGGAGGACGGAAGAAAAATACACGAAGGAAGCGTGACTCACGTGCTTCCTTCGCTGTTAGAGGTTGAATTGAAGGCTGGATTAGAAGCTAGATTAGAAGCTAGATTAGAAGCTAGATTGGAGGCTGGAAACGCCTCCACGCTACCAGAAATCTTGCAATTGACGGGTTTGTTGCGCAAACACGGCCTTCTTGCCCCTCTCACTTGGGATGTGGGGGAATTTTGCCGCTGGCTTGGGGTGTAACATCATCTTTTATAGATCGGCAGGCTTTGTCTTTGCTATGATCGGCTTGCCGTCTTTGCCTTTCCACGCTGTGCCTATGCCCATGTACGTCATGGCTATAGCTATCAACGGGTTGAGGTAGTTCAGAAAAGCATACGGCAGGTAGTCCATCGTCGAGACTCCGAGCGTGGTGCTTTGATACGCGCCGCATGTGTTCCAAGGTACAAGAGCGGATGTGAGGGTGCCAATGTCCTCAAGCGTCCTCGACAACATGCGCGGATGAAGCCCCTGGTCGTCGAAGGTTTTTTTAAACATGCGACCCGGAAGAACGAGCGCGAGATATTGGTCGGAAGCGATCACGTTCGTTGTTAGGCTAGCGACCGCCACGGCGACCACGCATCCGCCAACGGTACGTACTCTCTTCATTATGACTTGAAGCAGTGACTTCAGAAAACCGCACTTGTCCAGCACGCCGCCGAATAGCAACGCGCATATGATAAGAGCGACCGTCCATGTCATCGACAATAGCCCGCCTCGCGCCAAAAGCTCGCTTAAGACTGACGCCGCGTTAAGAATGGAGTCCGTGGAGAAGGAATCGAGGCCACGCTCCACCATCAGATTCGTTAAACCGGGTAAATCCTCGGAGAGTTTCACTATTTGAGCCGGCAGATTCGGAGTGTAGCCGTTCTGCATCACGTCGAAGAGAGTCCCAAACGAATTTCCATGAAAGATGGCGAGCGCCATGCCAGCAAGCACTCCGCTGAAGATGCTCGGTAGCGCTGGTTTGCCGGAAGCCGCCAGCACGATGACGAGGATCGGCGGGATGAGAGCGATTGGGGAAATGGGAAACTCCACTTTCATCAACGCCTGAATAGCCTGTACTTTTTCCGCATCGAGTGACTCAGGCGCATACCCCATCCCCAGAATAGCAGCTAGTAGTAAGACGATTACGTAAGTGGGCCCAGTCGTCCAGAACATTGCCCTTATGTGTTGGAAAATATCTGTTCCCGCCATTGCTGGAGCAAGGTTTGTGGTGTCTGAGAGCGGGGACATTTTATCACCGAAATAAGCGCCTGAGACTATAAAACCTGCCGCTACCGGGCTCGGAATGTCCAGTCCGGCCGCGATCCCCATCAGCGCGACACCGACCGTCCCGGATGTCCCCCAAGAGGTTCCAGTTGAGAGAGAGACTATGCTGCATATCAAAAGGGTTGCTACCAGGAAAACGCTGGGCTTCAGGGTCTCAAGCCCGTAGTAGATCATTGTCTGCACGACGCCGCTTAAGATCCAGGTTCCTATTAGGATTCCAACGGTTAAGAGTATCAGGATCGCCTGCATTCCCATAAATATTGAGCCAAGCGCACCTTCTTCGATGACCTTCCAGGGATACTTCAGAATGAACATGGCCATCGCCGCCGTTATCGCTCCAGATAACACGAGGGAGATATGCACGTCAGTCTTCCAGTATCTCACCGACAAGATAATCAGTATTGCCGCGATCGCAATGATGGTAAGCGTTTCAAACAGAGTCGGTTCCCTGCCGCTTTTCACTTCCACATTTTCTCCATTATCCATCATTTTACCTCCTTAAAATGACATCCAAAAACTAGGCTCCCCCGCTCTGGACGAGGGAACCTCAAGAACTTATTCACGGCATATTGATTGTTCGTATTGCCAGAAACAAAATATTTTTACTATATCACTATAATTATAATATCCAATAAACAGTCGATTTGCAAATGGAAATAGAGACAAAATTATTTGTCAAGATATCCGATTCCTTAGACGCTTATACCATTCTTGACGTTCTTCCGAAGTTCGATATAATTGCAGAAAAAATACTTTATAAATGGAAAGCGAAAGCGAGAAAAGAGGTTCAAATGGTGAGAATGAAACACGATGATTCCTGTGTTTCTGCATATTTTACTGTTGCGAACGTAGATATAATACGGCATAATGGAGCTTGGAGCTTGGAGCTTGGAGCTTGGAGCTTTTATTTCTTTTCTAAAAAGAATTTTTCCTCTTCCTTATTATTTTTTAAAAAGTTTTCCGCGCCCATTGGCGGCGCAGCGCTTTCCCTCATCATCGACCGTAAAATATGACATATTTGTGAGAGTGGTTTTGCCTCTCTGCAAATGTGTTGTTATTTCTAGCGCCGTTCTTATGAAAAATAGAATATACAAAACCTGTATTCGCAAAATGTCTTGACAATCCTGATGTGTTTGCTCTGGGATGTGATAGCTATGAATTGATGAAGCAGCGTTTGGGAGCGATGTAAATGTTTGCGTGGGCTTTTTCTGCGGCAGAGATATCCATATCAAAGGGAGGTATTCTAATGATGAAGAGGAGAAGTTTTATTTTTGGAATGTTGCTGTCGACGCTGACGCTGGCGTTCACATATGGCGTGGGCATGGCTGGGGTACACACCACGGCGGTCAACGATTACAAACAGGAATTTCTGGTGGAAGATACCGGTCCTGGAAGCGCTTTATCGGGGCCACAAATCGACAAGAAGGGGGTGTATTATTTCGTGAGGCGTAATGCTGCGGGAACGGAAAGCTACATCCTCAAGAATTATTCAAATACGAACAAAGAACCTGAGTTTACCATATCGGGCAACATCGAACTTTGGAATCTGACGCCAGAGGGTGATTATCTGTACTACACATTGAGCGACGAAAACGAATCGGGCCGTCTCTATCGCCGGTCGCTGATAGATGAGGGGGCTCCTGTTTACAAGAAATTCCAGATCGACAGTGAAAAATTTCTATTCTCTTCGATTACTCTCGCGAAAAGTTCCGATGAGTTTTTTCTCATGTCGCCGATTGACAGTGATGGGAAAATCACTATCGGTCTATTTTCTTTTAGTAATGGAAACGCGGAACCCATCCGAACTTGGAGTATAACTCTACCATCGAACTGGAAGGAAGGATATTCTAGGGGAGACGAACCGAGCTACTCTATCCAGTTTGAAGCGGCGACCGACAAAATATGGCTGATCGCGCAAAAGCATTACGAACTGGGGAGTACTCCTTGGTATAATTTACCCTATTGGTTTTTTTTCGCGAATATCACGGAACCCACGGAACCTGAAAAGTCGTTGACGCAGTATATTCCTTCGAAGGATATTCCTGGATGGACTGAGGGAAATTTTAAGTATTTGACTATCGGTCGATATTTCAGGAATATTGTAGAATTCGATATAACTTCTGATACTCCTTTTCAAAGCATCCAAAGGTATGACCTAAAAAACGGACAAAATGAATTTTTGGTGGAGTGGACAAACTCCGATAGCAAGCAAGTGCCGATAACCGAGTGGTACAAAAAAACCATCTCTACTCAATTTTGGTCCTGGGATTTTTCAATCGACATACAAGGAAACCTTTACGCGCTCCTTCAGGCATATCCTAAAGGTGGTTCCACATGGGACGCCACCTTTCAGCGTTTCGCGCGCTTCAATCCTCTGAGCAAGGCTGTTGTCGTCGAGAAGCCGGATTCCGCTCAGTCGGTCAAGAATAAGACATTCACCGATCCCGCTAAAATCGTTCTGGAAGCAAACGACTTTAAAGGCCCGGACGGTTACATAGCCACAGGCAGTCGTTGGCGCGTTTTCAGGAAAACCACCGCCAGTTCTGCCGAAATATCGACGATGGCCGATTTCCCGATTTACGATGAAAAGGAAACCAACGCTCCATACGGCACTCACACGCTTATGGAAAGCCTTCCGGACGGCTCATACGATTGGCAAATGGCTTACGATTGGAAATGTGAGGGCAAGGAAACATTTACAGGATCCACAAACTGGTCGTCTCTGTCATCGTTTGCCGTCGAGAAAAGCGTAACCCAGGAGACCCCAGAGGAGAAAAGCTCAGGCGGCGGCGGCTGCGAAGCGGGGACCGGTGTATTGGGACTGTTTGTCCTGATAGCGTCGAGCTTGATCGTTGGGAAAAACAGGAAAAAGTGAAAGTAGCCCGTGTGAGCGCGAAAGCTGTTCACGCGGGCTATGTGCGTCAGAAAAAGCGCGACGGGCGGGCTCGTTTGTCGTACCCAAAATCATAAGGAGTGTGATTGTGATGTTGCGTAGGTTACGCGTGTTGTGGTTGGCGGCATTGCTGGTTGTGTCCGCTGCGGGGCTGGCGTTTGCGAAGGATACGTTCATCAAGTGGAAGGACGTAAATTTCATATCGGAGATCACGTTCAATGGGGATTGGCAGACGTGTACCCTGACGGTAGATAAGAAATATTCCATTCAAAATCTCAAGTTTGAGCCGGGCGGCCCGGAGGGCGGTTTAAAGGCGTGGTCGGATTCGGATTGGATTTCCCGGATGAACTGGCACGTCGGCAGCTCCGCCGAGAGAATCATGCATCACTGGGAGTTCCGCGCCACTATCGAACGCCTCGACGAAGGCGGCAGCGGCCTGATGTTCGGCAAAAGCGACATGAACAAGGGAAATTTTATCGCGGTTTATTTGATCGACGACAAATTGGTGCTTTTGAGTTTCGATACGACGCGGCCGGGTCGCAACAATAGAGCGAACAGCAAAGTGCTACATGAGGCGAACCTGAAGCCAGAGCACCAGAAGCCGGGGAACGTCGCGCTTCACGTGAGCATAGACCGCGCCGACCGCGCCCTCCGCTGTTCGGTGAACGATACCGAGTACCTGAATCTCAACCTCTCCACACAATTAAAAGAAATGCCGTCCATCGAAGATTACGGCTTTTATAACGGCTCATGGTTCCGCACACAAGAGGCGAACGCCATCTACAAAAAAATCGAGACGCGCAGAAGCAAGTGAGTGAGGAACGCGCAGGCGTGAGGTGATTTTGCGAGTAAACGGCGGGGCGAGCGGTTCTATTTGTCCTTCTATTTGTCCTTCTATCTGTCCTTTTATCCGTCCAGCCCGTCGAAAATCATAAGGAGAGTGATTGTGATGTCACGTAAAATTCGCGCGTTTTTGTTGGCGGCGGCGTTGGTTGTGTCTATTGAAAGTTTGGCGTTAGCTCAAGGTGGAGGAGGAGGTGGTGGTGGTGGTGGAAGTGGCGGCGCTTGTGGTTGTAATGAGGATGAAATGGAAAATTTCGGTTCGTTCGGCACGTTTTACACAAGTTCGTTAGATCGAATGGTCGCGGAAGAAGACGACGAAGAATACTGGTATTACGACGTGGTTTTCCCTTCATCTTCGGAGGCTGACAAAATAGAGCGTTGGGACGCTTGGGAGAAACGTCTCGACAGACTTCCAGCGGGAACGCAATTGATGCCGACAAAAGAACAGCCGGTGTTCGGAGCGAGTATCCCCCAAACGATTTCCAAGGAACTGTTCAGAAAATCTTTTAAACCCTGGCTATATCGTAACGCGGCGGGTGGGGCGGCAAATTGGCTGTTCTGTCAAGTGACGGACGACGGCGATGTGAAGGTTTTCAAGCCCAGCATTCCGCAAGGAAAATATTACGTCAAGTCCAAGAAAGAAGGCTATGACGCCCTTGTCCCACTCAGCGCCAGAGACCTGGTCTTTCTCTTTCCGCCACTACCGGAGCTCAACAAGCGGATAATACTGACCAGTCAAAATACCGCCGAACTGACCCCCGTCTGGGATTACACCCTCCCGGACGATATCGAAGGTGTGGTACGCTACGAAGTCCGCAAAAAGGGCGAAACGGAGCCAAGAATTACGAGAAAACTGCTCGCCAATACCACATATGAGGTGACGGTTATTCAGGATTTCGCGAAATAACCTTCATATTCTGTTTCAAAAAACGCGGCGAACGCTTTATGATGT
>JAIRYN010000040.1 GCA_031267575.1 Synergistaceae bacterium
CTATGACGCTCTATGACGCTGTGTGAGTTCACCCGCAAAACGCTCAAAACGCCATGAACACCCGATACGCCGTCCAGATACCGAAGAAACAAAGTCCGAAGGCGATGAGTGTCGTAAAAATAGCTAAACGTTGGTAAAGCCTATTGAATTTTGAAGCTCGTTGATAATCTTTAGAATATTCTTCTTTCCAAAGGCAAAGATACACAAGCGTATGATTCATGTAAAGCTGAGAGAGATATGACAACCCAAAACTTCCAGCCGCAAAAATAGCGGATACCAAGAAAATACATAAAGGAAACCCCAATGCTTTTGCCGCTTCTCCTTGATTCTGTGTAACCAGATGCCCCATCAACGCCAACAATGCCGCCGCGCTTCCGGAGTTGACTAGAATTAATGCCTTCATTGCTGCTGCGGCATACCCGAATACTCCGGTAGTGGATACTGGAAGCATCGACAACGCATATGCTCGCTGCAATTCAACTTCTCTCATTGCCTGCTCATCGTATTCTTGGTGTTCTTTCTCCATCATTTTTCCTCCTCATTTTTCGAACTCGGCAAAACGGCAACCCCATAACACCCCAGGGTTCCGGTTCCCCAATCTCGAACCCCAGCCATTTCAGCCACCGCAACGAAAGTGTATTGCGTTGGTCCACCCAGTTGATCAGCGTCTCATACTTTTCAGCAACATTCCCGAACATTCTCTTGCTTTCTCGGTAGAACCGGACCGGATGCCGCTCGATCTCCTGCGTAGCCAAGAGCCACACGACGCCCACGCCGGGCGCTCCTGCAGGTGAGGCCCCGAAGACCACCACGAGCTCTCCGTCTAGGAGCGCCGCGTATCCGGGTGAGGAATGAGCGATGGAGAAAGCCACGGCGAGAGAGGGAGATATCCCGCTTCCCTCCACGATCTCCTGCGTGTCCGCGCTTCGAAGATAAGGCGTGATTCGGGCGTGTTCGGGTCTGAGTCTCACGATTTCAATGTTCATCTTTTTGTTCCATCTTTTTATCCACCTTCTTTCTTCTTTTTATCCGCCTACGGTCGTCTCCGAGATAAGGGCAAGAATAGTTAGGGGTTTCGTCCCCACCGATTCAATCGATAGCGCCGGATCCCGCTCGAATCCTGCGTCCAGCATCACCTCATTGATTGTCATATCCTCCGACCATTCCCAGGCGATTTTCTTTTTTCGGAGAGGCGTACTCCGAAGAACTACAGTGGCTTCGCCGTCGTGGAGAGCGTAGAGGAAGATCTATAGCCAAGGCGACACCCCCGAAGAACTTATGGAAAACATGAAGGAAGCTATTGAACTGTATCTCGACGAAGTGACTCCGGAAGAACTTCTGCCCATCATTCACGAAGCACGAGAACTTGTTGTATGAGACCAAAATCGACAATCTTCAAAGAATTCGGCAAAAGAGCAACCCAACCGAACACAACAAACACGGTGGAAGGCGATCAGCTACAGATAACCGCCCTCCACCGTGTGATTTTGTGTCGTTTTAGATTTTCGTTATCTCATCTTCAGGGAGACGAAGAAGGTTCTTCCCTCTCTTTCAATCAAGAGGGCGTTGGACCTGGCGCCCCTTCTCACTGCGTCGCTCAGTTGCTTCTCGTCAGAGACTTTCCTGCCGTTGATCTCCAACAATAGGTCCCCTTCCTGAATCCCCGCCACCTGAGCTGGGGAGTCTTCTGTGACCTCGGCGACCACCAGTCCCGTTCTGCTCTTGAGTCCATACTGCCTGCGCAGGTCGGAGGTGGGCCTTGTCACTCTGATTCCCAGACTCGCCAAAGCGTCTGAAGAACGTTCGGAAGAAGAAGCCACTTCCTCGTTAGGCATTTCACCCAACTTTACCGTTACTCGCGTCGTCTTTCCCTCACGGATGATCTCCAACCTGATTTCCGTGTTGGGGCTGTAGCCGCGGATTTTGTTGACAAACCACGACGTATCTTTTACCGCCTCTCGATTTACCGACGTGATCACGTCGCCTCGTTGAAGGCCCGCCCGTTCTGCCGCAGAATCCGCGAAAACATCCCCTACTACAACCCCCGTTTTCTCATCAAGCCCATAGGCTTCCGCAAATTCCTCGGTCAGGGGTTGTATGGAAATCCCCAGCCAGCCGCGTTTGACCGAGCCGTAAGTGACCAGATCACCCATAATCTGTTTGGCCATGTCCACGGGGATGGCGAAGCCCAGACCCTGAGCGTAGGGAATGATGGCTGTGTTGATCCCGATTACTTTGCCGTCCAAGCCCAGGAGGGGACCACCACTGTTGCCAGGGTTGATCGCTGCGTCGGTCTGTAAGAACCCGTCGAAGTTGACGCCCTGGGTATGGATGCTACGGTTTTTGGCGGAGATGACACCCACGGTAACCGAGTGTTCCAGTCCGTAGGGATTGCCGATGGCGACTACCCACTCGCCCACCTCAATAGAATCGGAATCTCCCAACTCCAAGGTCGTCAAGTTTCCCGCCGGTTTGATTTTGATGACCGCCAAGTCAAAGGTCGGGTCCTTGCCCAACACCTGAGCTTCATAGGTCTTACCGTCCGATAAGGTGACGGTGATCTTCTCAGCCCCGTCCACCACATGGTTGTTCGTCAAAATTTGTCCGTCTTTCGAGACGATGAAGCCGGAACCTCTGCCCTTCATGGGCACCGACCGGGAGAACCTCCGGAACTCCTCCCCGAAGAACCGCCTAAAGAATGGATCGTTCTGGAAAGGAGCGGGTAGCGCCGAACGTCTGGACACCGACTCCACGTCGATATTCACCACCGCGGGAGACACGTTCTTCACGATCTGCACGACGGGGTTGTCCGTGTAGATGTTCCCGCTTGTAGCGGCCCAAGTAGGGGCAGTACCTTCATTGACGGCGAAAGAAAACACCCCCGTCAACGTCAGCGCGACCAGAGCGATTCCCAAATATTTCCTCCAGGATTTTTTGATATTACGCATCAAAAACACCTCCGAATGATTTTGTGGACCTCAGTTTCAAGACGTATTAAGGATACTGCGTTAGCCGTTTTTCCGCATTGTGTAAATCGACAGCTTTGCACTTGTCAAAATTGACAATGGGGAAATTTTTCTCATGTTGCCGCCGCGTTCAACGGGAACCGAATGTCGATGAGACAGCCTTTCCCCGGCTCGGAATCCACCCGCATGGCCCCTCGCAACAACTGAACCCTTTCGTGCATATTGGCGAGACCCCGGTGTCCTGTGGTCCGAAGATTTTCGTAATCCGCGTCGGCCTCCGTGGGGTCCAAAACTTTTTCACTATGAAAACCCCCGCCGTCATCTCGGATAACGAAGCGCAGTTCTCCCTCTTCCTCTCTGAGAGTCACCCGGATGCTGTGGCTCTTCCCGTGCCGCACTGAGTTGGAGACGGCTTCCTGCAAAATACGGATCAAAGCCAAAACCTGTTCTTCCAACACATTTTCCCGCGTTTCCTGAATTTCCATATCCACCTCGATCTCCACGCCGTAGACGGAGGCCAGGCGATCCGCGTTTTCGTACATGGCGCTCCTCATGCCCAACTTCACCCATGAAGGAGAAAGCTCGTCGCAATAGTTGCGGATTTCTCCCGCGACCTCTTGAGAGACGCTCTCCGCCATCACCAGGTGATCCGCGGCATCCGCTGAGGCGAGGGCCTCCTGAGCCAGTTGGATGCGTTTAATGGCCGCCACGACTCCTTGAAGCGGGCCGTCGTGAAGGTCTCGCGCCAAACGTCTGCTAGCGTCTTCCTGAACTTGCACCAAGTCGCCGATGTAGCGCACCTTCAAGTCTTCTCTGGCGATAGCCCCCAAGGCCAATTCCCGGATCGCCTTCAGGAGTGCGCCGATTTCGAATAAAATGGAAGCCGAAGGTAAGGCCGGAAGTTCTTTGCCCCACTTCATGTTGACGATGCCCTCGGCGATTCCCCGCAGAGGAACCACCAAGTAACGCCACAAAGCGAACATCCCTATCAACAAAAAACCGGAGATGGCCGACGTGGCCACCATACCAAACCGCCATAGGCCCGTCACGGGCTGTAAAAGGTGGGATTTTGAGACGGCGGCCAGGGCGTATAGCCCCCCTTCGAGTTCCTGGGCCACCATGTAATAGCTGTTACCCTGGTCGCTACGTACCTCCGTCGGATCCTTGACCGCCAAATCTCCCTTCCACAGCTCCAGCAGTTTTTCGGCGCCTGGCGAGGCACTCAGGATCCTCTTGTCCTTCGTCAGAATCAGCACGCCGCCTTTTTCCGCGTCTTTCGTGACGGGAGATGTGGACAACATGCGAAAGTGCATCAGTTTGCGTCCGCCGGAGTAATTTCTGCTCTCTTTGTAGACGGCATAAGATGTGGCGTAGTTAAACCCATCCGCCAGTTCCGTGACGTAGGAGCACATCATGGAGTTCATCGCCTGCTCTTGCTTGTTGTAGGCGTAAACGGTCACGAAGAGGTTTACGGCACTCAAGAGCGTCACCAAGAACATCAGAAGAAACAGCAAGTGCTTTCTCATCAGCGATCCTCCATCAGCGATCCTCCATCGCGGGGACCTCGATGTGCAGCTCGTCCAGCAGAGCGACGCCTCTTTTCAGGGCGATTAAAATAGCTTCCGTTTTGTTTCTCGCGCCGAGCTTGCCGTAGATTGAGGCCAGATGTGCCTGTACGGTTCGGTCGGTGATGGAGAGCCGCGCGCCCACCTCGTGCGCCGACATTCCTTGTCCGGCCAGTAACAAGACCTCCTTTTCCCGGGGCGAAAGCTCTTCCGGCTCCTTTAGGCTGTCCTTGAGGGAAACGGCGGCGTCCAAGTAAAAAATGCCCTTCGCCACGTCGAAAATCGCCTTGCGCACCTGATCGAAAGGAGCCGTTTTGAGCAGAAACCCCTTCGCTCCAGCCCGGATGGCCGCCATGACATATTGCTGCGCGTTGTAAGCCGTCAGGATCAACACGTTGGTTTCGGGTTGTTCTTTCACCACTCGCTTAGTGATGTCGATGCCGTTTCCGCTGGGCATTTCGATGTCTAACATAGCCACGTCGGGCTTCGAATCCCTTATTCCTTGCCAAGCGCTTTCTCCATCGACGGCCTGCCCTATCAGTTCGATTCCTTCTTCTCGCTCCAGCCAAGCCACGAGACCGGCCCGCGTCATAGGATGATCGTCGGCCAAAAAGATCGTCAGGCGGCGCTTCGATGAACGCGACACGCTGAGAGAGTCGCCGAGTCTTTTTTCCGTCATGTCGAATCGATTCCTTTCATTTTAGGATCTCGTCTTAGGATCTCGTCATTTTAAAATCTCGACGTTCCAGAACGATAATACCCGAAAGGGTACAGAACGATGGGTTTTTGCGCAATTGGAGATTTCCACAATTCCCTACATTGCGATATCTTTCACTAACAAAATAGGTTTATCGGCCATCACAGCCATAAGGCGCCAGAACGGTGAGAAAAACATTGATTAAATTAAATTAATTGAAAAATTTGCATAGATACTTGACTTTTGATATTAGCAGGCTAACGGATTTTTATTTTTCCGTCACCCGCCGTGAACTCGCCGATAATCGAAGCGCAAACAAAGCCCGCTTTCTTGCAGGATTCCAGCATCTCCCCCGTTCTTTCAGGAGGCATAACCAACAAGAGCCCCCCGGAAGTCTGGGCATCGAAAAGGAGATCCACTTCGGCTTCCTTGAATTTTCCTTCGATTCGGGCTTTGTCTTCGTAAGCGACACGGTTTCTGTAGGAGCCCTCTGGAATCATGCCCGTGTCCGCCAGATCCAAGATGCCCGGCAAAAGAGGAATGTTCTTCAGTTCGAGGCGAAGGTCCAGATTTCCCTCGCCTAGCATGTCCAGGACATGGCCCACCAGCCCGAACCCCGTGACGTCGGTTGCCGCGTGAACCGTCCGACAGAGGTCGTCCCCCAGCTTTCGAGTGTCGTTGAGGGTCGTCATCCAGCGCGTGGCCTCCGCTTCGGTCCGAGGGTCCTCAATCATACCCGCCTTGATTCCCGTAACAGCGATACCTGTACCCAAAGGTTTGGTGAGGATCAAAAGATCCCCCGGCTGAGCACCAACAGTACGCCAGGCTCTGTCCGCTTCCACCTCGCCGTAAACAACCAAACCGTATTTGGGCTCGTCATCCTGGACGCTGTGTCCTCCCCCCAAAAAGGCCCCCGCCTCCCGGGTTTTTGAAAGGCCGCCTTCCAGGATTTTTTTCAGCACATCCAGCTCCAATTTCTTCGTGGGAAAACCCACCACGTTCAGCGCCAGCACCGGCCGCCCGCCCATAGCGAATACGTCGCTGATGGAATTGGCCGCGGCCACCTGTCCCCACAAAAAGGGATCATCCAGTACGGGGGTGATGAAATCCACCGTCAGAACGCCCAGACGCCGGTCGTCGATTTTCCACAACGCCGCATCCTCTCCGCCGCTCCAAGTTGCCAGGATTCGCTCGTCCTCTATATTTGGAATTTCCGCCAAAACTTGAGCCAGGTCCACCGGACCTATTTTTGCCGCTCACCCACTTGTTCTAGACATTTCCGTCAATCGCAGACGGGTTTTATCCGGTTCCTGATTCTGACAAGAAGTCATGTTTTATCCCCCCTTTCTGGAAGCGTCAGAGCTTCTGGCGTCAGTCTTCAGATTTCTCTGGAATTTCGTCTGGAATTTCGTCGCAAAAATTTGTTCCTAGCGACGCCGCCAGCTCCTGCCCTTTAAAAAGAGGAAGAAGGAGCATCAGCTTCGTCATCAACGCCTCTCGCGTCATATTTCCCGCGGACAGAACCCCCAGGTCCAACGCCTTTCGTCCCACTTCGTAAATTGAGGGGTCGGTTCCCCCGAAAGGCGATTGCGTCCGCAGAACAAAAGGAATGCCCGACTGGATGCCCTTCTCGATGGACGGCAGGAGGTTTTCGCCAATGTAGGGAACGCCGCCTAGCCCGTAACCCTCCAACACCACGGCCTTGGGGGCGTTCGCCCTATTAGCGTTCGCCCTATTAGCGTTCGCCCCACTAGCCGTCGCCACCAGGGCGTCGAGGCTTGCCGCCCTCATCCCTGGGAAAAGGGGCACAAGGGCAATCTCCGTTTCAAAAACGGGCGTCTCGTCCCAGAAACACTTGCTGGAAAAGTTCGGGATCTTGCCCGTGAGGAACACGTCCCGGCGTTCCTCGCCCCGCGCCTTCCCTAATAAGGGATAGTCCACGCTGACGAAAGCCCTCTTCCGGTGGCTATCGATCTTGGTGGCTCTGGGGCCGTGAATCAAGAGGCCGTCGAAAGCGACGCTCACGCCCTTGCGGCTGTCCGCGGCCAAACGCGACGCGAATCGAAACGCCGCCGCGATGTTGTCGGGGGCGTCGCTATCCGATTCTCCTGGAGGCAGCATAGAACCCGTGAGAACCACAGGGGTTGGGAAGTCGCGCAACAAGTAGGAAAGGGACGAGGAGGTCCAGGCCAAGGTGTCTGTTCCGTGCAGCAAGACCACGGCGTCCTTGCCCTGCGCGTTTTGCCGTATGCCCTCCGCCATGACTAGCCAGTCCTTTGGGTGCATGTTGCTGCTGTCCTTGGAAAAAAGAGAGAGGGTCTCCGTTTCGTATTCATTCAGTTCATTGAAAGAGGAATTTGTCTCAGATAACAGTTCCTCACCGGACAAACTGGGCACGAAGCCCCCCTCTGATGCTGTTGAGGCGATGGTGCCGCCTGTGGTAAGCAGCAAGATTTTCGCTCCTCTTACACGTTTCTCCATGAAAATTTCCCTTTCTATTTATATAATATCAGCAGTTCGAGCATATTATATAATAGGCATAATCATATCCAATCACGACGACTCGACTTTCATGTGTTTTGCTATCGTTTGGCGAGGAACATCGTGAATATCGATTTTTAACGTTTCTATTTTTAACGCTTCCATCTGGTTATCTCTCTGGTTATCTCTCCGATTATTTCTCCTTATTCCCGCTCTGCGAGTTCCTGAAGACGTTTCCAGCGGTACTTCACCGTGCTTTTCGTCACGGGCGGGGAGAGGCGGTTGCCCAGATCAGAAAGAGACTCCTCCGGGTGCTCCAGGCGAGCCTCGACGAGGGCTTTTAAGGGTACAGGCAATATCGCCAGAAGCCCTTTCTCCAAGAGCTTCAACGCCAGTTCCCGCTGTTCCTCGGCGGCCGAGAGGGTCTTTTTGATATTGGCCGTGTCGCAGTTGCGCATTCGGTTGGCTTGGTCCCGCATGGAACGGAGAATCGCCTTGTCTTCCACGCGAAGAGAAACGGTCACAAGTCCGATCTTGCTCAAAAAGGAGACGATTCCCTCTTGGTCTCTCAGGATGATTTCGCGCTTCCCGTGAACCGGCCGTTCGCTCCAGGAGACGCGAGACTTGCGCAGCATCCGTCCCATCTGATCGAGAGCCGCATCCGCTCTCGCCCTCATGACGAGGTAATAGCCGGACCTTGGGGAATAAAGAGCCCCACAACCTCCCCAGAAACCTCGGCCCCAGTCCCAGCTTTCGCGCTCGGTCGCCACAGCTTCTTCGTACAGCTTTTGAGGTAGAGCGAGCTCCACTCGGCCTTTCATGTCCGAGGGCACACGCATATACGCGGCTAGATTCAGAACACCCCTCCACCGGGAATTCTTCCAGAGCTTCAGCAAACGACGCAAAGCCCACAACCGGGTGCTGCCGAGAGTAGCCAAACCTTTATCTTCGTTTTTCTTGAACGGTAGGGCGACGAGCAACCCTGCCACCTCCGCCGAGTCGGCTTCTTCGTCTCTCTGGGGTAGCGACGACCATTCGTCCCAAAGCTCCACCGCGATGGAACGCATGTTCAGTCCTTGACTCTCAGCTCTCGGCAAAGACGAAACAACATCTCGGCGAGCTTGTAGGCGTTGTGTCGCAGGAGCTTCTCATTCGTGATCTGGATCGCGGGCAGTTCGATGACCGCGCTGCCGAGCTGGGCGATCTTTTTTCGCTGGTGTCTATCCAGGTAAAGGGGCATTGCTCCTTCTTGGTTGTAACTAGTGGCCAGGTCGTCGGGGATGTGCTCGTTGTTGACGAGAATGTAATCAGGGGTGGCACCCAAAGCCGCGGATACCCATTGCAGATGCGCAACGATGTCCATGCCCTCGGTCTCCTCCGGCTGGGTCATGAGGTTGCAGATGTACACTTTGGGAACAGGGGAATCCCGGAGCTTTTTCGCGAACTCTGGCAGGAGCAGGTTGGGGATGACACTGGTGAAAAGGCTCCCCGGCCCCAGAACAATGAGGTCGGCCTCATCCACGGCGCGCAGGACCTCAGGTAGCGGCTTTGCCCCCACAGGTTCCAGCCAGATGCTCTTCAGATTGTATCCATAGTGGGAAATCTCCAACTCACCCCGAGCTTTTTCCCCGTTTTTGGTCTCCCCCATCAAGGTGATGGCCTCGGTGGTCACTGGCAGGACTTTTCCGCGGATCGCCAGTAGGTGGTTCATTTGTTCCACGGCCAGGCGAAAATCGCCGCACAACTCCGACACCGCCAACAGTAGCAAGTTTCCTAAGCTGTGGCCGGTTAGCTCTCCCCTATCGAAGCGAAAATCCAGAAGCTGCTTCAAGGCGTTGTCGTTTTCAGCCAGTGCCACCATGCAGTTGCGCACGTCTCCGGGGGGCAGCACGCCCCACTCGGTTCGGAGACGGCCTGAGCTTCCTCCCTCGTCGGTGACCGCCACCACGGCAGTGATGTTGCGGGTATACCCCTTCAGCCCCTGCAACAGTGTAGAAAGACCAGTCCCCCCTCCCACCGCCACGATGTTCGGACCGGCGGAGAGGCGGTGGGCAATGGCGTTCTTGAGAGGATCTCTGAATTTGAAACGAGACACGCGCAACAGGCGAAGGTCGAAAACTACCAACAAAAACAAAGCCGTGAACATCCCCACGGAGAACCCGATGGCCCAGTCTATCACAACGACTGCACTCTAACGATATCTCTGTGGTTGAGGGCAACGCCTCCCGGCGTATCCCTGTAGCACCCGAAAAGCCATTCCGCTAAGGCTACCGAGCGATGACGACCTCCCGTGCAACCAACGGCCACGTGCAACTGTGCCTTACCTGTTTCCAAGTAGCGGGGAATCACGAAGCCCAAAAAGCGGGTGCAGGCATCCATGAAAGCTAGCGTCTCCGGGAAGGACTCCAGGTAGGTTTGAACCTCCTGGTCCTTGCCCGACAGCGATTTTAGACTTGCGACGTAAAAGGGATTAGGGAGAAACCGAACATCGAAAACGTAGTTGCTATCCTGCGGTACGCTGTATTTGAATCCGAAAGAAGTCAACAACAACGACACCCCTCCGCCTGCCGCGCCGCTGAACTCGTCGATCAGGCGTTTGCGGCATTGCTGCGGGTCCAACAGAGACGTGTCGATCACAACGTTGGCGTCTTCAAGAAGGGGCATCAGCAAAAGGCGTTCTCTGCGAATGCCCTCCTGTGCAGTGAGATTTTCTCCCAGAGGGTGACGTCGCCGCGTCTGCTCGAACCGGCTGAGCAGAACTTCGTCGGCGGCGTTCAGAAAAAGAACTCGCACGTTGGGCGCAGACTCCCTCAAAAGGGATAGGACCGATACGAAATCGTCCAGGAGGCGTTCGCTTCGAATGTCGATGGTTACCGCTATTCCCGTCTGTACAGCCGCTTTGTGATTCGACAAAATGTGAAACAATTGGGGCAAAAGCGTAGGGGGAATGTTGTCCATCGCGAAAAACCCTTGGTCTTCCAGGATCTTTAGCGCCGTTGTCTTGCCCGCGCCGGACATGCCCGTCACAATGATGCATTGCCGAACCCTTTCCCTGTGATTTTCCACGTTCCGCGCCTCCGCTCCGGTGTAATAGTACAAAAAACATTATAGCCCCTCGGCAGCGAAGAGGAGAAACCATAAAGACGAGAAAACGCCCATAAGGGGCAAAGAGTTATTTATCAAAATATCAACGGGCTCCGCATATCAACATATCAACGGGCTCCGCCACCCTGAGCTTGAAAAATCACGGAAAATTCAATTAATCATCCACTTCAACAGGGATTTTTTCAGTTTCTCAAAGCACTGCATCACGATAACCAGCACGACGACCATGAAGATAAAACCTCCCCAAGTGTAGTCATATAGGCCAAACTCGGAGTATTTTTTCACAAAGAAACCCATGCCGTATCTCGAACCGTACATCTCCGCGTACACCAGCATCACGAAGATATTGCGAAGGGAATTGATGAAGCCTGACAGAATTGATGGACTGGCCGCCGGCAAGATCACCTTCGTCATTCTCTTTATCCCGCTCAGTTCCAATGTGGCCGCCTTGTCCAGATAACGTTTATCGATGGTCATGATGCCGGTTATTGTGGCGAATAGGGTCGACCAAACGGTGCTGTACACGATCAAAAACACCGACACCACCCAAAAATTAGGGGTAAGCAACAGTACAAAGGGCGACAATAAATGATGGATGGAACCACACTGAAAGTATAGAGTATGAAAGTATAGAGTATCGGATGAAGCGTGTCTCTTAGCCGCGCGTTTCTGCCCAGGATTGTGCCAATGGTCAGAGCAATCGCTAGGGAAATCAAGATAGAGGGAATCATCATGTGAGACAGGGCAAACGCATCAGGGTTGTTAAGACATCTTGCAAATACAGCTTTCGCATATTTTATAGCAACAACTTGTACTCTGGCGCGTTTATTCTGCGAATTTGGATTATGTGAGTTGCTTTTTTAAGAAAACTAGTTTATGTTAGGGCAATATATTAGGGTAAATTGAAAGAATTTGACAACTTCATAAACTAGGAGGTAAGGTTTCATGCCTGAAACAGCGAACCGGGCCGCTGCGCCCCAAAACGCTCATGGAGGTGTTCATCATCTGCAATTGAAACAGGGGGACGTGCCGGGATACGTTCTTCTGCCTGGTGACCCGGAACGGACAAAGATCATCTCGAAAAACTGGAACGACGTCAAGGAGATCGCGTCGAACCGGGAATATAAAACGGTAGCGGGTCTGTACAAAGGTGTAGCACTCGCCGCCACGTCTACCGGCATAGGTGGCCCAAGCTCCGAAATATGCATCCATGAGTTGAGCGTCCTTGGGGTTCACACCTGTATCAGGGTGGGCACGACGGGGTGTATCACACCGAAGTTCGACCTGGGGGATTTGATTATTCCCGTGGCGTGCGTGCGCAAAGACGGAACATCTGACACCTACGTTGCGCCGGAGTTTCCAGCATTTGCGGATACGCGCGTCGTGATAGCCCTCATTCGTGCCTGTGAAAAGCTGGGGTTTCGCTATGGGCTAGGTCTCAACTACACAACTGGGTCTTTTTATATTGGGCAAGGACGTCCTCTCGGCGACGGTGGGACCGGCTACTGGCCCAGCTTTGCTGAAAAAATCATCCCAGATCTGATACAGGCTCGAGTAACCAGTATCGACATGGAAACGGCGGCCCAATACGTGGTGGGATACCTCCATGGTATGCGCATGGGAGCTGTGCTATCGGTGATCGCCAACCGGATTTTTGACTGTTGGGGCGACAATGGAGGAGAAGAAAAAGCCTGCCTCGTCGCCTGCGAGGCCATGAAAATTTTGTGCGAAAGTCAAAGCGAGGCGGGGAATTCGATTTTCTCTTGAAGCCATCCTTCAATGCAACAAGTCGAAAACTCTCTTGGGCACAGGTTAAAATTCCAAGGAAGTTTAAATGAACGATATTTTCTCATCTTTTTGCAACTCGGAAGGGACATTTTAACCCCGCGTTTCAGATTGCTGAAGAACAATTTATACGCTTTGTCAATACGTTGCGCGATATCTTGTATCGCCTGAGAACCAATATTATTCCAGTGTCCGTAGCGTTTCGTTTTCTTCAGTTTCGTTTTCTTCAGTTTGGTTATATGCCGTTGCAAACGGATAACACGGATAACGGATAACATTGAGGCTTTTACCGAACAGCCGATAGTAGCGGCGATGAAGCGCGATCAAATGATTGTAGATCGACCCGGCAAGGCTAATCTTATGGTGAAGGTGTTTATTCCGTTTGGCCTTGTAGAGTTTGAAAATGTAGGTTCTCATTTATTTTTCTGCTCCTCGATATACTTCATGATAGTTTTCTCTGAAATATGCCCTACAGATTCACAACAGATTCACAACAGATTCACAGTAGTACGAACGTGTCCACAAGGAAGGCATTTTCAGGAGATGAGGAAATTCCAAGCGCAATACTCTTGCGGTATAGCCCTTGAGCTGTCGGACAATCGCGACCGACTGCTCGGTTTCCGGTTCGATATAGTGAGGAGCGTTTATAGGCCGCGTTTTGACACGTGTTTTGACAAAGGCGTGAATGTGATCCGGCATGATCTCAAGCTTCGCAATCTGAACATCGATCTCCTCAGCTTTCTCGTATAAAAGTTCTTTGAGTCGAATTTCTACATCACCAACAAGCACCTTGCGCCGATATTTTGGACACCAGATAAGATGCTAGCCAATATTGAACACAGATGTGTTCGAATGAATCCATCGTTGATAAACCATAAAAGGAGTTTAATATGAAAGTAGATATATGGCAAAAAACCAAATACAAAACAAACGCCGCCAACGGCGGTGTTGCGATTCTCATCCAATCTCATCCAATCTCATCCAATCTCATCCGACGCCTGAAGCTGTTGGCTTTCTCATCGCTTTATCGTAATTGGCTGAATTGAGCTTGACAAACGAGGCTTTCCAAGTTATAAATTGTTCACGTGATGAATCGAAGGCGAAGAGAAGATGAAGAGAAGATAGAGAAGATGAAGAGAAGATAAAGAAAGGAGGCACGGAGACATGAGAAGTAAGAATATACTTGAAATATCGAGCGGAAATAGGCGAAGCTACTCTTATGTCGCGTGGTTCTACTTTAGAAGCATGGGTCTCGGTTTGCATGAGATCTGTGGGAGTTCTCTTCGGTAACTGAAAAACGGTAACTGAAAAACAAGAGCAACTAGCACGTATCGAAATGTGAGGCCGAGATCCGGAAACGGGTCTCGTTTTTTTCGTGGTCTATATGAGGAGAGACACAAATGGCCAATGAACTTCAATCTTTATCAGTCCTTTTTCAAAATAGGTTGTTTCGCATACCCGACTATCAGCGAGGTTATGCCTGGAAATATGAGCAGCTAGCGGATTTTTGGGAGGATCTGCTAAATTTGCACAAAGACAGATATCATTACACAGGGTTACTTTCACTAAAGGCAATCACTCGAAAAGATCGGCGTTTATGGCATGAAGACGATTGGCTGCTTGATCATGGATTTAAGCCATTTCACGTTGTGGATGGACAGCAACGTCTAACCACGTTCTCCATTTTGATGAATGAAATAACGGTTTTTGTGAAAAACATCGATAAAAACAGTGATAAGCTGGATAGCGAGATATTTCTGGGGATAGAATCACTGAAAGACATTAAAGCAAAGTATGTCCTCCGAAAACGACCTCCGGAGAATATCGTGACAACGTACCTTTTCGGATATGAAACCGACAATCCAAGTTTCGACTATCTCAAATACAGGATCTTCAAAGAACCCTTCGGAGGCACGGTTTCTGAAAGTTACTACACAAAGAACCTGAAATACGCTAAAACATTTTTTGCCGACAATCTTGAGGTAATGTATAAAAGTGATGGAATGGACGGAATCGAGCTACTGTACAAGAAGCTAACTCTGCAACTCATGTTCAATCTCCACGAAATTGAAGATGATTATGACGTTTACGTTGCATTTGAAACGATGAACAACCGGGGCAAAAAGCTAACAAATTTGGAGCTGCTGAAAAACCGCCTCATATACCTCACGACCCTTTTCGATGACAAGCAGCTCGATACGAGAGACAAAGAGCAACTTCGGCAAAATATCAACGATACTTGGAAAGAGGTGTATTTCCAACTTGGGCGTAACCAGAATACGCCTCTATCCGATGACGATTTCCTCCGCGCACACTGGATCACTTATTTTCAGTATTCAAGGAAGCGTGGTGATGACTATATTAGTTTTTTACTGAGAAAATTCTCGGCAAAAAATGTATTCGAGAAATTTACCGTCGCCACGCAGGTCGATATTTCTGAAGCGTTACCAGCACTTGGCTTTGAAGCTACGAATGAAGACGATGACGATATTATTGACGAAACAGTCGAGTTGAAACCCGTTCGGGGTTCTAAACTCGCCTACACAGAGATCCGCGATTATGTGAACGCTCTAAAAGTGTTAGCCGAATATTGGTATTACAGCTATTTCCCGAATGACGACACATTCGCTCTTACGGACGAAGAAAAGGTATGGATAGACAAACTGAACCGTGTCGGTATCGGGCACTTCAGACCGCTTGTCGCTACTGTACTCGCTACAGCGAATAGCACTACTGTTGCAGAACGTATTGCGCTTTTTCAGGAAATTGAAAGATTTCTCTTTATATCATTTCGTGTCGGCGGTTTCAATGCGAGTTATAAGAGCAGTTATTATTACAATAAAGCACGAGATATTATGCGAGGTAACACAACCTTGCCTTCAATTGTAAGTGATTTAACTGCAAATATTGATAAGAATATGGACGAGGCCATCGCCCAATTTATTACACGCACCCACAGACGTTTCAGTGCAGGGGAAGGATTCTACAGCTGGCATGGACTCGGTTATTTCTTATACGAGTATGAGTATGTTTTGGCTACTCGCAACAAATTGCAGAAAATTAATTGGAATCTATTCACTAATATCGAAAAGGACAGGGTGACTATTGAGCATATTCTCCCACGAACACCGGCGAAATGGTATTGGCGTAATCACTTCAGACAATACACCAGTGATGAAGTCAAACTGCTATCGGCCTCTTTGGGCAATTTGCTTCCACTCGCCCAGAGTATTAATTCTTCATTGCAAAACGATAGTTTCCCTGATAAGAAAACCCCCCTCTCTTCCAAGCGTAGAGGTTATGTAAATGGTTCACATTCTGAAATTGAGGTGGCTTCAGAGCAGGATTGGACAGCGCGAAGTATATTGAATCGCGGACTGTCGCTACTGAATTTCATGGAGTCGAGGTGGAGATTTTCACTTAATGATGAGCAGAAAGCGCAGCTACTTCACATCGAGTTTGTGAACGATGGACGCGCGGAAATACCTGAACTGCCGAAAGGCGAAGAATGATAATTGCTCAATTAACAAGCGGGTGTCTTACCTGTTATCGAGCGATTAAAAAAAGCACACAAAAATCTGAAAGAGAGGTCGATTTAATGGAAGCCACAAAAACTTTAACCGTCAGGCTATCGGGAAACGAATACGACATCCTAATCGGAGACGGGCTACTGAAAAGTCTCGGAGACCTTTTGAAAAGCCGGTGCGCGAAAGCGATCGGCGGTTCCGTTTCGGTGGTCACGGACGAGAACGTCTGGGCGCTTTACCGCGAGCCCTTTTCCCTCTCGCTGACCGAGGCCGGGATAGCCTTTCACGTCACGGTTCTACCCGCCGGCGAGGGGAGCAAATCTCCGCATGGGCTCTCCCTCCTGTACGACGCTTTCGCGAGACAGGGCATGACCCGGTCACAACTTGTCGTCGTCTTCGGCGGTGGCGTCCCCGGCGACTTGGGCGGGTTTGCGGCCGCCACATGGATGCGCGGCGTCGGCTTCGTCCAAGTCCCCACCACGCTCATCGCCCAGGTAGACTCCAGCGTGGGAGGAAAGACCGCCATTGACCTGCCCCAGGGTAAAAACCTCGTCGGCGCGTTCCACCAGCCAAAACTCGTCGTCATCGACCCCCTCACCCTGCAAACCTTACCCGAACGCGAGGAGAAAAGCGGCGCGGCGGAGGTCATCAAATATGGTGCGATCCGTTCCCTCTCCCTGTTTGAATCCCTCGGCGTGGGAGGCAAACCCGGAGACCCCGACGTCATCCACGAATGTTGCCGTGTCAAAAGCGAAATCGTGGAACGCGACGAGCGCGACTTCGGGGAACGGATGCTGCTCAACTTCGGACATACTTTCGGACACGCCATAGAGAAGGAAACCGGCTTCGAGCGATACCGCCACGGAGAAGCCGTCGCCTTCGGCATGACCCTGGCGGCGGCGATAGGGGAAAAAATGGGACTCACCGAGCCCGGCTCCGTGAACGCTCTGAGACGCGTCTTGAATTTGCACGGGCTCGACGCGGATTTAAACATTCAAGCTCAGGGGGACGGAGCACGTTCAGCCAGAAGCGACTTTACTGGCCTCCCTGAAACCCCTGGCTCCGGCGATCCCCTCGCCCTGCTCCCCGCCCTGGCGGCAGACAAAAAAAGCCTCGGCAGCGGGATACAAATGGTTTTTCTGCGCCGCATCGGCGAGGCGTTCGTGCGCCACACGACACTACCCGAACTCGAAGCGGCGTTAAAGGCCCTATGAGAATGATCTGAGAGTGATATGAGAATGAACGGATCGAATGTTATGAGCGACGCCGATACGAACCACACGAAAAACGTGAAGATCATCGACCGCTTTCCCAAGGGTGTCATCACACCCCCGCCGTCCAAGAGCCTGTCCCATCGCGCGCTGATCTGCGCGGCCCTGGCGGACGGTGAGAGCCTGATCGAAAACTTCGAGGGGTCCGAGGACCTCGACGCTACCCTTAAAGGTCTCGAAGTGCTGCGGGGAGCGCAGTTTCTCCCGAAAAATGACGGAGTTCGAGTCACTGTTGCAGGTCTTCCTGTGGAACATGATGGCGTCCGTGTCGTGGACTGCGGCGAGTCGGGATCGACCTTGCGATTTCTGCTGCCCGTCGCCCTGCTGGATGGGTTCCGTACTGTCTTTCGGGGAAGTGGAAGGCTCCTACAACGACCTCTGGACATTTACGAAAAAATTTTTACCGGCGCCGGAGCGCTCTTTGTACGAGAACCGGGTCAGGTGATAATTCAGGGGTCCAGGACCCAGGGGCCTCAGACTCAAGGGCCGTGGCCTCGCGAGTCCTTGGATTTAAGGAAAATTCTGCTGCCTGGCGACGTGAGTTCTCAGTTTATCTCCGGCTTGCTGCTGGCATTGCCGGTTTTTGGTCAATTCGGACAGGACAGCGAGGTCCGTCTTTCGACGCCCCTAGAGTCACGGGGGTACGTGGACCTGACGATAGACGTCATGAGGCGTTTCGGCGTGAAAGTGGAAGAAGCGGAGACGGAAACGGGAAACTCCCTTTATTTCGTCCGCGGAGGACAACGTTATCACCCCACCCGTTATGGAGTCGAGGCGGACTACTCCCAGGCGGCGTTCTTCCTGGTCGCGGCGGCACTGAGCTCGGACGTGACGGTGGCCAGTTTGAACCCCGAAAGTCTTCAAGGCGACAAAGCCATTTTGACGGCCTTAAAAGAAGCGGGCGCGGAGGTTTTGTGGCGCGACGGCAAGACGTCGGTGTCCTCAGCCCGCCTCTCGGCTATCACGTTCGACGCTCGGGACACGCCAGATCTGGTACCTCCTGTGGCGGCACTCTGTTGTTTTTGTGAAGGCACGAGTCATATCGTGGGCGCGGGGCGACTAAGGCTAAAGGAAAGCGACAGGTTAAGCGCGCTGGCGGCCGAACTGAAAAAGCTGGGCGCCCAGGTGACGGAGGCCGAGGACTCCCTGTCCATCACGGGAACCCGTCTAAAGGGCGGAAAGGTCGACGCCTGGGGTGACCACCGTATAGCGATGGCCCTGGCGGTGACCGCGATCCGCTGCAACGGCCAGGTATGCCTTTCGGGCTGGCGGAGTGTGAAGAAATCTTATCCAAACTTTTGGCGTGATTTCGAGCAGGTTGCGAAAATATCATGAATGTCTGGGGCAACAGGGTCAAGCTGTCCATTTTCGGCGAATCTCATGGGAAATCCGTCGGCATCGTGATCGACGGGCTTCCTCCTGGTGAGGCCGTCGATCTGGGCGAGGTCGCGCGCGAAATGCGTCGACGCGCCCCCGGCAGAAACGCGCTCTCCTCCGGAAGGCAGGAGGAAGACTCCGTTGAGATTCTCAGCGGGCTCTATAAAGGGAGGACAACCGGTTTTCCGGTCTGTGGTGTGATTTACAACAAAGACGCGCGGTCGCGGGATTACGACTCAAAGCTGCGGCCTGGCCACGCGGATTGGACGGCGCTTCTGAAATACGGCGGGCACGCCGATATGCGAGGTGGAGGGCATTTTTCCGGCAGACTGACCGCGCCCCTTTGTTTTGCTGGGAGCCTGGCGAAGCAAATTTTGTCGAGGCGAGGCATCAAGGCTTACGCCCGCGTCGATGTCATCGGCAGAGTGATAGAACCCGAAGTGCCTGTCTCCTCTGAGGAATACCGCGCCGTTTCCTTCAGAGAATTTCCCTCGTCGCCTTCTGCGGAAGAAGCGATGAAAGCAGAGATCGAAAAAGCGCTCAAGGAGGGCGATTCCGTGGGCGGCGTCGTGGCGGCTGCCGCGTTTGGACTGCCCGGCGGACTGGGGGAACCTTTTTTCGGATCGATGGAGAGCGCGATCGCTTCCCTGCTTTTTTCCATACCGGCCGTAAAGGGCGTGGAGTTCGGCGACGGTTTCCGCCTCGCCCTCATGCGCGGCAGCGAGGCCAACGACGCCCTTTATATTGGCAATCCAGAAAATCCGGAAAACGGGAGCATCCGGGCGCGAACAAACCACAATGGCGGAATTTTAGGCGGGATCACGAACGGTATGCCCCTCTTGGTGAGAGCGGCAATCAAGCCAACGCCCTCCATCTCGCGGCCTCAAGAAACGGTGGATGGCGAGACGAAGCGGGAAACAATTCTTCGCGTCTCCGGCAGGCACGACCCCTGCGTCGTTCCCCGCGCCGTGCCCGTGGTGGAATCGTGTCTCGCCTTTTGCGTTCTCGATGGTCTGATGACATGCGGAGCGCCTCTATGATCAGGCTGGTCGCCTTGATCGGCCTCTCCGGCAGTGGCAAATCCAGCCTCGGCCAGGCTCTCGCGGAGCGCTTCTCCATGCCCTTCCTGGATACGGACCTTCTCGTGGAGGAGCGGGCGGGAATGCCCATACGGCGTATTTTCGAGCTGCGCGGTGAGGAATTTTTCCGCGACCTGGAAACGCGTGTGGTGAGGGAAATTGCCGAGAGGCCGGCCATCATCGCCACCGGAGGCGGGGTCGTTCTGAGGCAAGAAAACATCCAGGCTCTGCGGCAAAACGGGTTTGTCATTTTCCTGGACCGCCCTGTGGAACGCATCCTAGAGAACGTGCGTTATGACAAGAGCCGCCCCCTCCTGAGTTCTCCCGAAAAGCTACGCGAGATGGAACAGGAGAGGCGCGCTCTTTATCAGGAAGCCGCACACGCGACGTTGCGAAACAACGCCGACCTGGAGGAAGGCGTTGATAAGCTGGTGGAACTGGCGGCGGATGTCCTAATCGAAGCGCCTTCGAGCGGCTATTCCGTCATTGGGTACCCCATTGAGCATACGCTTTCCCCGGTCATTCACGGGACGATTTTCGATGCCATAGGCATAAGCATAAGCTCCTCCTATTCAGCCATTCGGGTCCCACGGGGCGCTCTTCGTAGTTTCACGGAAAAGGCACGTGTCTCCGGGCTGCGGGGCTTCAATGTGACGTTGCCCCATAAGAGGGATATCATCCCTTTTTTGGATGCGGTGGACGATGAAGCCCGACTTTGCGGCGCTGTTAACACTGTTGTTGTCGACGGTGGCCGGCTTTCGGGATTCAACACCGACATGGAGGGGCTTTTGGCGTCGCTGCGGGACAACGGTCACGAGTATCGAAACCGCAACGTCGTGATCTTGGGGGCCGGCGGCGCTTCTCGGGGCGTGGTTTTCAAGGCCGCTCTGGAAAAAGCCGCTAAAATTGTCATTCTGAGCCGGCGCCGGGAGAAAGCGGAGGAAATCGCGTCGGAAGTCGAGAGGGCTGTCGCTGGCTGTCACGTCCGGGCTTGTCGCCTGTTGCCGGACGCCTTGGCCGAAGCCGCCGGTGAGGCCGACATTCTGATCAACGCTACTCCTATGGGCATGATCGGTATTGGAGAGGATTTTTCCTCGTTGGAGTTCCTGCGCAGCCTTCCGCGCGACGCCTTGGTCTGCGACCTGGTTTACGACCCACCCCTCACCAACCTCCTGCGCGAGGCGTGGGCTTTGGGGCACGCCGTGCAAAACGGGCTGGGGATGCTCGTTCATCAAGCTATTCTGGCGGATGAGCTTTTTTTAGGGCGGCAACTGGATAGATCTTCTTTATATCAAACCGTTTACACAAAATTATCGAATGAGGGACTGACACAACAATGATCGTCATACTGAAACCGGACGTCACGAAAGAGCAGATTGACGCCATCAAGAATGAAATGATTCAAAAAAACCTGATCGTTCAAGAAATACAGGGGGAGACGACGTACATGCTCGGCCTTGCCGGAAACACGGCAGTGCTCTCGACCGAGGACCTCACGCGTCGGGACGGCATAGAGCGCGTCATGAAAGTGTCCGAGCCCTACAAGCTCGCCAGCCGGCGCTTTCACCCCCAGGACACCACGGTGGATTTTCCCAGAGGCCAGAAGATCGGAAGCGGAGTCCTGGCGGTGATTGCCGGGCCTTGTTCGGTCGAAAGCGAGGAACAAATTCTCTCCATAGCCAGAGAAGTAAAACTTTCTGGGGCAAGTTTTCTCAGAGGAGGGGCGTTCAAGCCGCGGAGTTCACCTTACGCTTTTCAGGGCCTGGGTCTAGACGGTCTGGATCTTCTGAAGATAGCCCGCGAAAAAACAGGACTCCCGATCGTAAGTGAGATTATGTCGCAGGAATACTGTGAGGTGTTTGCCAGGGATGTGGACGTCATACAGATCGGCGCGCGAAATATGCAGAATTTCCCGCTGCTCCGAGAGATGGGAAACACCGGAAAACCGATTCTCCTGAAGCGAGGACCGTCCTCCACGCTCGACGAGATGTTGCAGGCCGCGGATTATGTGCTGGCTGGCGGCAAAAGTCAGGTCATCCTCTGCGAGCGGGGTATCCGTACCTTCGAAACGGCGACCCGGAACACCCTGGATATCTCGGCTGTGCCCGTGCTCAAGAAACGGTCGCACCTTCCGGTGGTGGTGGATCCTTCTCACGGAACGGGACACTGGGATTTGGTCTTGCCCATGGCAATGGCCGCCATCGCCGCGGGGGCGGATGGTTTGATGATCGAGGTGCACAACCGGCCGGAGAAAGCGCTTTGTGACGGGCAACAGTCCATAACGCCCTTCCTCTTCGACCGGTTGATGCGGAAAGCGAAAAAGTTACACGCGGTAATGGCAGCTTAACAGGATTCTCAAGGGTCTTGGACCCTTGAGCGGGGTTTGGGGCAGAGCCCCAAGCAGTTACGGAGGAGAGAGATAGAATGAACGGCAACGCAAAACTGAATGCTTTACGCGAACGAATCGACGAGATCGACAGGCAGTTGGTTCCTCTTTTCGAGGAACGAATGGGCGTTTCTCTCGAAATAGCGGAAGTGAAGGTCGAAAACAACGCGCCCATTCAAGACGAGGCCCGCGAGCGGGAAGTGGTGGAGCACGCCCTCGCTCTGGCGAATCACGAGCTGAAAAGCGAGGTTTCCCTGTTGATGCGATCCATTATCGCCCTCTCGCGGACGCATCAGCGCGCCAAAATATTCCACGGCGAAACACCGATGTTGCCCCCGGCCCGTGAGCTCATCCGCGAAAACGTCACCTGCGCTTTTCAGGGTGTGCCTGGAGCTTGGAGCGAACAGGCGTCGATCAAACTCTTTCCAGACGCTTCGCGCCTGCCAGTGGAGTTCTTCGAGGACGTTTTTCTCGCGGTGAAGGAAAACAGGGTTCATTACGGCGTTGTGGCCATCGAGAACTCCCAAACGGGAGCCATTGGGGAGACCTACGACTTGTTGCGCAAATACGGCTGTTTCATCGTGGGGCGCACGTGGGTAGATATCCGGCAATGTCTGCTCGCTTCAGCCGGCACAGCATTGAGCGATATCCGCGAGGTCCTTTCTCATTCCGAAGGCTTCAAGCAATGCGCTCGTTTCCTGCGCGGCCGGTCCTGGGACCTGACCGCCTCACGGAACACCGCCGTTGCCGCGAAGACGATCGCTCAGGAGAAGGGCGGCAACGGTAGGAGAGCCGCGATAGGATCCCGGCGGGCGGCCGAACTGAACGGCCTGGAAGTGCTCGTACCCGACATCATGGATTCCACGGACAATCGGACGTCTTTTGTGGTGATCGCCACAGCTCCGGAATATGACGAGACTTCCAATCTGGTCTCCGTTACATTCTCCACGGAACATCGAGCGGGGGCTCTTTGCGAGGCCTTGATGCCTTTCATGGCGCAGGGCATCAACTTGGTGCGGATAGAGTCCCGCCCTGCGTCGGGCGGTAGTTATCGTTTCTTCGTGGAACTCGACGGCAATATCCTGGATCCCGGCATTTTATCGACCTTGAAACAGGCGTCTGCCGCCTGCCAGTATTTCGAGGTCATCGGCTGCTACAAAAACACATAAAAAGGAGCGAAAAAGGAGCGAAAGATGAAGAAAATCATCGTCGTCAATGGCCCAAACATGAACCTGCTCGGCGTGAGGGAACCCGACCGATACGGAAGCGAGACTTTGGAGAGCGTCAACGAGCGGATAGCGGAGGAAGCAACGAAACTTGGCGTAGAGTGTGAATTCTTCCAGAGCAATTCCGAGGGTGAACTTGTCTCCGTTATTCAAAAGGCCGCCCGCGCGGATGGGGTCATTCTCAACGCCGCCGCCTACACCCATTACAGCATAGCCATCCGGGACGCCATCGCGGCGATCGCGCCACCGGTGGTGGAGGTGCACCTCTCGAACGTCCACGCCAGGGAAGCGTTTCGCCACGTTTCAGTCATCGCCCCGGTCTGCCGGGGCGTTATCGCCGGATTCGGCGCGAAGGGCTATATTCTCGCCCTGCACGCTCTCGCTGGCTGAGGAGCCAACTTAAATTTTAAATTTATAACAACCACGCAAGCGCACGCAAGCGAACTCAACGCAGAGCCCGTTTGATGAAGAAACTAGGTGAAGAAACTAAACGTAGGTGAAGAAACTAAACGATTGATGAAAACACTCGGCGATCAACATGACTCATTCCTCGCCGGTCATCTGCCGATCCCACAGCTCCTTCATCACCGGTTCTCTGCTTATCTGCCTAAAACGGCCTCGCTAGCCCTCGTATTATCTGCCCGGTTTTCTCAGTGCTTTGGGCGCGGAGTTGTTTTGGGCATTGTTGATATTATGAAGCATAAAGCAGGAAAGAACCTCAATCAAGGTCTGGGCGTGTTCGTTCATGGCCTCAGACTGTTCCGCCATGCCTTGAGCGGCCTGGGCCGTTTCATCCGTTGCCCGGCGAATGTTGGAAACATTCTCCACCATTTCCATCGTGGCCTTGGTCGCGCTGTCGATGGCCGTCGCCACTTCCTTGCTGGAAGCCGCCTGCTCCTCCGCCACGGCAGCGATGTTCTGGATGGAATCATTGGCCTTGTTCATCTCCTGAAGAGCTCCGTTCAAGTCCGTCTGCGCCTGCTCCGCTTGAGAAAGGGTCTCCGCCAGCATCCGGCCCGCTTCAGTGGTAGCTTTGATGCTCTCCTGGGCACTGTTCTGAAGCTCCACGATAATGCCGTTTACGTTTTGGGCCGCCCGGGCCGATTCCTCCGCCAGCTTGCGCACCTCCTCGGCCACCACGGCAAACCCTCGCCCCACCTCGCCAGCTCGCGCAGCCTCAATGGCCGCGTTCAGGGCCAGGAGGTTTGTCTGATCCGCGATGCCGGTAATGACGGAAACAAAGCTGCTGACGTTTTCGACGGAAGCCACCAGCTGCCGTGTTTTGTCTTCGCCCTCCTTGGAGTTGGTGTTCACTTTGTGCATTCCCGCGATGACGCTATTCACCGTTTGAATGGCTTTATTAGAGGCGTTGGTGGTCTGAGAGATAAACGAGGCGCTGTCCGTCGCGGACTGAGCCACGGTGTCGGCTCCCGAGCTCATTTCCTCGACGCCGGCATTGCATTGCTCCAGCGCGGCTCCGTTGTTTTCGCTCAAAGTGGAGACATGGTCGATAGATGCCTTGACTTCTTCCATAGAGGCGTTTGTCTCCTCGGAAATGGCCGATAAGTTGTTAGCGCTGGCGGAAAGATCGTCCGCTACGTTCACGACCTGTTGCATACTTTCTTCCTGTTTGACGATCATGTTAGAAATGGCGTCCGCCAAGTGAGCCAATTCATCCTTGCCCACGTATTGAAATTCCTCCCGCGCGATGGTCAAGTCACCCTCTCCAGCGCGTTTGGCTAGAGCGACAATGATGTTGAGGGGCTTAGAGATGGTGTGGGAAATGAGAATTGATATCGAGATTCCTAAGATGATAGAGACCAGCCCAGATATAAACAAAACCGTAATAGTGTTATTCAAATGGACAACGCTTTCCATCGAGATATTCGCCACTCGATTGCGGGCGATATTGGAGGCGTTCGAGCTTTCTTCATCGAGGATCCGTTCCAAAACAACGCTGGCGCGTTGTTGCTCTTCGAGATCCACTTGGGCTTGCACGAAGTTATTCAGGTTAGACGTGTAATTTTGGAGGTCCTTGATTGTCTGCTCCAAAATGCGTTTTCTACCGGTATCCACGGCGACATCAAGCAGAGCGATGAGGTCCTTTTCCAAAATCGGAATTGTCCTGATGGCGTTGTTCATTAGACGGGAATCATTGGCAGTCACCGCTGTCTGTACTTCGAGGCGCATGGTTTGAATCTCAACCAAAATTTCTGTGCTTCTCCGAAGGCGATCAAGCCGCTCCGAGATATTGTTCGGGTTCAAAGTCGCCAACGCTTCCTCAGTGGCTTGTATGTGAGAAGCCTCCATTTCTACGGCGCTTGAGTACATCGAACGCCCTCTATCCCTTGCGGCAAGGTGGCATTCGTTCTTTTTCTGAAAGTCGCTTATCATTCTGTCGATGATTTTTACAAAATTTTTATAGGGTTCCAAGAGCTTCTCTTGAAGGAACTTCGGAGATTGAAGTTTCGGATTGGCTATGCCCATAGCCATGATGGTGTCGATGTTTTTCTGGACAATCACCTCTCTTTCCTTTACACCCGTGTAGGTCGCGTCCGTAGGATCGGCCTGCATTCGGCGTATGGCAAGCAAGTATTCGTACAGGTTCCGTTCCAAAGTCGTCGTCTCCTGCATGACGACGACAATAGACTGCGCCAGTTCCCTGCTACCCTCTCTGACGGAGGAAATGTTTCTCCAGGTTACGACACCGGCTGTTACAAAGACCAGCAGAAGCAACCCAAATCCTAAGAACAACTTGAAACTGATTTTAAGATTTTTCCACATGTTTGCCACTCCTCCCAATATCGTCCAAAAATAACTTATAAAATCACCGTACTTAAATGGTTTTAAATTCTCGGATCCACTTTCATTTTTACTTGTTACTTGTTACTTGCACAATCATCAACGCTATCGGGCTATCGGGCTTTATAGGAATATAGCTAAGTTTACTACATCGCTGCGATTCTGAAAATACAAGATGCGTAAAATCACATAAAAAACATCAATTCATATTTCCCTTTCATATTTCCCTTTTATATTTTTCTTTCATATTTTCCTTTTTATCTTTGCTTATTTTTTTACCTTGACCTTGTTTTGCCAAAAAAAACATCTTCAATGGGATACTTTTTATAAAAAATATAAAACGAAAGGTGAAGACGGGAATGGATATAGGAATCAAGCGAGTGGGGGTCGTGGGAGTAGGGCATTTAGGGCAGCATCACGCGCGCGTCTACACGGAGCTTCTGGACGCTCGCTTGGTGGGTGTGGTGGACGTGGATGAAAACCGAGCTCACTTCATCAGCGAGAACCTGGGAATTCCGTTTTATACGGAAATGGAAGAGCTGCTCGAACGGCAGAGCCCGGACGCTCTATCTATCGTGGTACCCACAAGCCTGCATTACGCCATCGCCAAGCAGGCTTTGGAACGCGGAGTCCACGTGCTGATCGAGAAGCCCGTTACGACCCGCCCCAGTGAGGCCGAAGAATTATTGAACATCGCCGCGCGGAAAAATTTGGTTTTGCAGGTGGGGCACATCGAGCGCTTTAATGGCGCGATCCGCCACATCTCTCAGACCGTTCACGATCCTCTTTTTCTGGAGTCCAAGCGCCTAGGGCCTTTTTCTCCGCGTATCAACGACGTTGGCGTGGTCCTCGACCTGATGATCCACGATATCGACATCATCCTTTCGCTGGTTCCATCGGAAATCTCGCGGATCGCCGCCACAGGGCGCCGCGTTTTGACGGAGCACGAAGATTTGGCCAGCGCCCAGATCACCTTCAAAAACGGAACAATGTCTCATATTTTGGTCAGCCGTGTGGCGGAAAGGCGCATACGTCAGTTGGATATCATGGAACGAGAACGGCATATCACCGTCAACTACGAGACTCAAGATGTGCAGATCCATCGTTGTGTCCGAGACAGTAAAGGGGTCACCGAGATTTTGGAGCGACCCGTCTTTCCCAAGAGCGAGCCCTTGAAGCTGGAGTTGGCGCACTTCATTGGCTGCGTGCGCGAAAAGCGCCAGCCCTTGGTGGGCATCCGGGATGGCAAGCGCGCGCTCGAAGTGGCGATCGAGGTGTTGCGTCAGATTCATGAGGATGTTTGCGCGGAACGAATCTGCTGCGCGTAAAACGTGACGCGAACGTACAAAACACATCACACATCACACATCAAGGCTTTCCGTTTACCGGGAGGCCTTGATGTGTGATGTATGATGTATGTGGGGTATTCGGTTACGTTTTGTTCACGCCAGGGTCTTTTGGGGGGCTTTGAGGGCCATTTTTCCCGAAGCGGGAGGGGTGGTATGCAAGGTGAAACGAGAGAGAACATCGATCAGCGTCTGAGAGTGCTCGCTCATGGCTTGAGATTGTTCCGCTACGCCCTGAGCAGCGTGAGCCGTTTCCTCCGTGGCTCGTCGGATATTCGAGAGCGTCTCTACCGTTTCCATCGTGGACTTGGTCGCGCTGTCGATGGCCGTGGCCACCTCTTTACTGGAGGCCGCCTGTTCTTCTGCCACAGCCGCGATGTTTTGGATGGAGTCGTTGGCTTTGTTCATTTCTTTGAGAGCCCCATTCAGTTCTGTTTGAGCTTGTTCCGCCTGAACCAGGGTCTCGACCAACATGCGCCCCGTTGCGGTAGTGGCTTGAATGCTCTCCTGGGCGCTGCTTTGAAGTTCCACGATGATATTGTTCACGTTTTGGGCCGCCCGTGCCGACTCCTCCGCTAGCTTGCGCACCTCCTCGGCCACCACGGCAAACCCTCGCCCCATTTCACCGACTCGTGCCGCCTCGATGGCCGCGTTCAGAGCCAGCAGGTTCGTCTGGTCCGCGATTCTGGTGATGACGGAAACAAAGCTACTCACATTTTCCACGGACTCCACCAATTGACGCGTCTTCTTCTCGCGCTCCTTAGAGTTGTCATCTACGTGACGCATACTTACAATCACGTTATCCACCGTCTGGATAGCTTTGTTGGAGGCGTCCGTGGTCTGAGCGATGAAGGCGGCGCTGTCGGTGGCGGATTGGGCCACGGTATTGGCCCCGGCGCTCATCTCCCCAACGCCCGCATTGCATTCCTCTAAGGCGGCTCCATTGTTCTCGCCCAGTGAGGAAACTTGGTCGATGGAAGCCTTAACTTCCTCCATCGAGGCGTTCGTCTCCTGGGAAATGGTGGAAAGGTTTTTGGCGCTATGGGAAAGGCTGTCCGCCACGGCCACCACTTGGTGCATACTCGTCTCCTGGGTGGCGATCATATTAATGATAGCATCCACTAACCCTCCCAGTTCGTCCTTACCCTTGTACTGAAAGTCTTGTTTTTCAATAGTCAGGTCACCGTCCCCAGCGCGTCGCGCCAACCTGACGATGGTGTCCAAGGGCTTGGAGATGCTGCGAGAAATGAGGATCGCGGCCAGCATTCCTATGATGACGGCTACACAAGCGGATGAGAGCAAGACCATGAGGCAGGCGCTCAGAGAATTAGCGCTGGCGCTCGATATATCTTGCACCAGCTTTCGAGCGGCGCCGGTGGTTTGCATCATTTCACTGTACATGGTATCCATTAGGGGCGCGCGGGCGCGATTAAGTTCCATTAACTCCGTGTAGGCCGTTATATATACTTGTAAACTGTCCTGGTAGTTTTGGGCCGATGCGCTTAGTTGATCCAGCATTTTCTGCCTGTTAGGGCTGCGGGCGGCCAGTTGCAGAGTTTGGATATTTTTTGTGATGCTTTTGATCGTGTCGATAGACGTGTTTATGCTTTGAATGTCCGCTGTGGCCGTGGCCACCTGAATGTCGCGCCGTAGGTTCTGAATTTTATCCATGGTTTGCGCGCACGCGTGCGACAGATCCAAAAGCGAGGCCGCCTTATCGGCGTTCCGGGCCTGCAATTCTTCTCTCGTTTCAGTGTACAGCGCGTTCAAGGCGTCATTTATGAGGGCATACATGCTTTCTCCAGAGTTTTGCATGATGGAGTAGAGGGCGTTCTTTTTGGCTGAGGCGGAGATCGCTTTTTTGAGCATCTTCAAATAGTTGTCGGCAAGAGGTAAAACTTTCTCCGTTACGAGCCGCATAGCCTCGATATTCGGATGCGCAGCGGAAAAACCGAAGATTTCATCGAGGAGTTTTTGTATCTTCGCCTGCCCCGTTTTGACGTCCGCGACTGACTGCTCGCTACCCTCGAACCGCATTCGCATCACCTGCAAAGAAAACGCGTACAGATCCCGTTCCAAACTGGTTGTCTTCACCATCGCGGGGACAACCGCGGTCGCCAGGAAATTGCTGTCGCTCCGAACATCGTTTATATCTTTCCAAGCTATGAGGATGGCAATCAGAAAAGCGATCAACACCAATCCGAATCCTAACAATAATTTGCCACCGATTTTTAAGTTTCTCCACATGACTCTCACCTTCCTTGGTGGTCTATAAAATCTCTTGCATTATAAGAGTCCCAGAAAAAAGAGTTAAGGTAAATCTAGGAAAAGAAAAACGAGGTTTTTAAGGATTTTGAGCCGCGGATAAGTGATATATTGAAGCAAAAAGGCTAATGTTAGATTAGAATAATAGAAGATGGTTCTTTTGTAACGCGCGTTATCCAAAAGGAAACAAAATCACAAGAGGGGGTTGAAAAATGGCCGGTTATCGTTTGCCCGTTTCGCGTATGCGCGCGGCTATGCAGATCGGGGGAATACGCGAAATCATGAATAAAGCGGGTGTACTTGACCGCGCGGGGAAAAAAGTGATCCATATGGAAATTGGGCGGCCAGACTACGATTCTCCCTTATGCGCGAAAGAAGCCGCTAAAAAAGCCCTCGACGAAGGGTGGGTGCATTACACGGATACGGCAGGGACTCCAGAACTACGGCGCGCCATTGCGGACGCGGTGAAACGCGACCAGGGGATTGGCGTCGACCCGGACCGTGAAATCGTGGTTACGCTCGGTGCCGTCGAGGCCTTGGCGGTAACGTTTTTTACGCTTTTGGAGCCTGGTGACGAGGTTATTGTTCCGGCGCCTTTTTTCCCAGCGTATGCCGACCAAATTGCCCTCGCCGGCGGAGTTCTCCGAGAGGTTCCCTGCCGGTTCGAAAACGGCTTTCGCTTGGAGCCCGCGGACCTCGAAGCGGCAATCACGCCCAAAACGCGCATGTTGTTGATCAATTCGCCCAACAATCCCTCAGGCGCCGTGATGACCAGAAGCGAACTCTCGGATATTTCCGCTCTGGCCCGGAAGTACGATATCTTAGTTGTAAGCGATGAATGTTACGAAAAATTTTTGTACGAAGGAGAGCACGTTTCCATCGCGTCGCTGCCGAACATGCGAGAAAGGACGATCATGATCAACTCGGCCTCCAAAACTTTCTCGATGACAGGTTGGCGAGTGGGATGGCTCATATTGCCGCCTGAAGTAAAGCCTTACGCGGCCAAAAGTCACCAAAACTTTACGAGCTGCGCGACGTCTTTCGCTCAAATCGGCGTGGCTGAAGCCTTGTACAATGCTGGGGAGGATGTAAAACGAATGATCGAGGGCTATAAAGAGCGCCGTGACACGATTGTCGCTCGTCTGCGGAATATAGACGGTTTTGAAATCCAAGCGCCTGCTGGGGCGTTTTACGTTTTGCCGCGAGTATCGGAGCTGACGTCCCGCCTAGGGCTCGATACGACGAAATTCGCGGCGTGGCTTCTCGATAAAGCCGGTGTTGCCGCTGTTCCTGGCGACGTTTTTCACGCTCAAGGAAACTTTCTGCGCATGGCGTATTGCCGTCCGCTTGAAGAGATTCACGAAGCAATGGATAAAATCGAGGCGGTCGTAAAAAAACACCTCTGAGAACTCAGCTAAGAACCCAGCAGCTGCCTCCTTTTTCCGTAATCATTATAAGGCCAGAAAACGCTCCATAAGAGGGACAATGAATCCCGTGTCCAAAGGCGGGGCTTTTTGCGCTTCGCTCACTGAGTTTCCAGATTTTCGCAGAATCCAGAGTCCCTCTGTCACGCCGATTTCAAAGTGGGCCTGAAATCCCCAAACCGGAGCGTCACGCAACTTGAAAGACTGTATGGCGCACTCGTCGGACTCCGCGAGAATCATTCCCTTACCCGGTGGAACAAAGACGACTTCGTCGTAGTGAAAGAGAAAAGCCGACTGAGTTTCACGTTTGTCGCCCCATAGGGGATCGGTGGCGAGAACGCGAATTTGCTTCCAACCCAGTTCCGCCTTTTCTCTTATGCGAACGGATTCCCGTCCAAACATCGCTTTGGCGATCAACTGGTGCCCGAAGCAACTGCCAAGAAGCGGGATTTTCGCGGCCATCGCGGAGAAGATGAGCTTTTCTTCCTCCAGCATCCAGTTCTTTTCGTCGAGTGTACAGCTCTCCGACCCCGACAGGATAATGTGGGAATAGTCCTTCAGGTCGAGCCTGGCAAGTTCCCCGCTGGGCGCGTACACGCGGCGGAAAGCCTCCGGGAAGCACGGCTTCCAATGTTCGAGTGGGGAGTAATGAGGAATCGTTTCGGAATTGTCCACAAATAACAAACATGTCATAGCAGTCTCTCCTTGTTTAAATATACTTTTGAAAGTATATTTTGATAAAATATTATAGTACATTAACTAAACCACTGGAAGTATATTTTAGTGAAATATTATAGTACATTAATTAAACCGTTACCGTTTTTCAATATTGAGGTGCGATATTATCAATAATTTTATATAATGGAGAAAATCAGCAACTCAAATCAAGAACTTGAAAGGAAGCGATACGGTGAAAACGGCAAAACAGTTTCTCGCGATGACGGACCCGGAAATCTACAAAGTGTACGTGGGCGAGCGTAAACGACAGGAAGAGGGAATCGAACTCATCGCGTCGGAAAACGTGGTGCATCCCGCTGTTCTTGCGGCCGCGGGGTCGGTGTTGACCAACAAGTATGCGGAGGGGTATCCCCACGCCCGTTATTACGGCGGCTGCGAGGTTGTCGATGAGGCGGAAGACCTGGCGCGAGAACGCGCCAAAAAGCTCTTCGGTTGCGATCATGTCAATGTTCAGCCTCATTCCGGGTCGCAAGCCAACATGGCCGTCTACCTCACTGCGCTACAGCACGGTGATACCGTCCTCGCCATGGACCTTGCGCATGGAGGACATTTGACGCACGGGTCGGGGGTCAATTTTTCGGGAAAGCTCTTCAATTTCGTTCACTATGGTGTTGGGAAAGATACTGGCCGGATCGACATGAACGATGTGGAGAAAAAAGCTCTGGAGCACAAGCCTAAGATGATCGTTTGCGGAGCCAGCGCTTATCCGCGGGAAATCGACGCGGAAGCGTTTCGCGCCGTGGCTGAAAAAGTAGGCGCGCTTTTGATGTTCGACATCGCGCACATTGCGGGATTGGTGACGGCGAAACTACACAAGGACCCTGTGCCCTGGTGCGATTTTGTAACGACGACAACGCACAAAACGTTGCGAGGGCCGCGCGGCGGCATGGTTATGTGTAAGGAAACATACGCAAAGGCATTGGATAAAACGGTGTTTCCTGGAATGCAGGGAGGGCCTTTGATGCATATCATCGCGGCAAAGGCCGTGGCTTTCAAACTGGCGTTGGAACCCTCTTTCGCGGACTATCAGAAGCAGATCGTGGCGAACGCAAAGGCTCTTGCGGAAGCGCTCATGGGGTACGGTTTCAATCTGGTATCGGGGGGAACGGACAACCACATGATGCTGATAGACCTGCGGAACAAGGGTTTGACGGGGAAGGTCATGGAGCACGCGTTGAATGAGTCAGGCCTGACAGTGAACAAAAACGCGGTACCCTTCGACACGGAGAGGCCGATGGTGACGAGCGGAATCCGCGTCGGAACGCCAGCGGTGACGACGCGGGGATTCCGGGAGCCGGAAATGAAGCGGATTGCCGCATGGATCGATCGCATTTCAAAGGACGTGGAGAACAAAGACCTGCATAGGGCGGTGAAGGACGAAATATACGAACTTTGCCAGGAATTTCCCGTTTACCCTGATCTCGAATAGCCGTAATCCCTTATTCCTTTGATAGTTTGATAGCGGGTTTAACGTACTGAATATTTCGGAATATTTCTAGATAGTGGGCCATATGTGTTGATGAACAAATTTCAGCTTTTGATATCAGTTTTTGATATCAGTGCCTTCAAGAAAGCGCATCAACATGTTGGACCCACTACCTATTGCTACGAGCTTCACGAGATTCAACTTTTTCTTTGGCTTTATAATCGACTCGACTTTAGAGTTTACTCATTATGAGTAGGTATTAGTACACGAAAAGGATCGGAGAGACCAGTGTTTTCAGTGAAACAAATGAAACAAATGAAACAAACGAAACAAGAGACGAATGATCACGAAAATTCCAAAGAAGCGCGTCAGGCGTTTCCAGTTCTTTCTGGACTCAGGCTCTGGATCGCGGACGGGAGCCTGGTGGCCTGCGCGGCTCTCTGGGGCCTGGGGTTCGTGGCAATGAAGGATGCTCTTGTTGTTTACACCACCTGTTGGCTGCTCTTTTTTCGTTTTGGAGGCGGAGCTCTTCTGACGGGAGTATGTTTTTTCAGAAGTATTGCTGGAGCCACCCAAAGGGATTTGAGGGGCGGTCTTGTTATTGGAATTTTTCTGTTCTTGGGCATGAGTTTGCAAACTTGGGGCTTGAACTACACCACAGCGGGGAAGCAGGCTTTTCTCACCGCCAGTTATGTCATGATGGTGCCTCTGCTTCTCTGGGGGTTGCGCAGAGCTTTTCCCGGTTGGGTCGTCATCTTGGGGGCGCTCATTTGTTTCGCAGGCATGGGGCTTCTCACCTCGGACATAGTCGAACCGCTCAACGAAGGAGACGTTTTGACCGTGATCTCCGCCGTTTTCTTTGCCCTACAGATCATCGCCACTGGACATTACGCGGCCAAGGGGAACCCTTTGGTTCTCACTTTCGTTCAGTTCGCCGTTGTAGCCTTCTTATCCTTCTATTCAGCGCTCTTGTTTGAAGGGCCTCTCGAACTCCAGGGAAGCAGGGGGCTTCTGGAAATCGTCTATGTTACGGTTTTCTGCACCTTTCTCTGCTTCCTCATACAGAACGTCGCTCAAAAAATCACATCTCCCGCTCACGCGTCGATATTGCTGGGGCTGGAGTCGGTGTTTGGCGCGTTGGGCGGCGTCCTTCTCCTGAACGAGGCCTTTTCCCTCAGGATGGGCGTCGGTTGTTCGCTGATTTTCGGGGCTGTTCTTCTGATTGAACTCGCCCCGCTGATTTTCCCGGAGCCTCTTTTGGTGGAATGAGCTTTTCCGTCCTCCCGAAACTGATAAGGGTGTTCCTTGGCCGGAACACCCTCAGCTTCATATCCATATATAGCATTCAAGCCTGGCGAGAACTTTTTTTTGCGATAAAACATATGTACGCGCAGAAATTTTTGATGTTTAGACGACACATCATGTAGTCCCATATCGCACTGATAAGAAAAAATGGGAAAAAAAATGAAAAATAGCCCGATTGATGATAGCTAAAACAAAATTGAACGTCAAAGCCATTTTCCCGCAGTACGTTATTCAAGGCTTTGAAAAAACAGAGGTTATAATATGCTTTGAAACCCCCAACACCTTTTGATTCTGGGCGTAATTTGTAGAGAATCTTTTTCGATAAACTGTGCGGAAGACATTGATTTATGATCGCGAACAGCGCGAATTTGTTCGGCAAGAGGCTGATGAAATAGCCATTCGGCTTTAAGATACGACTGATTTCTTTAATGGAAGCAGCCAAGTTCGGAAGATGTTCAAGGACGGAAGCCGACGTCACCATATCAATTGAACAATCATCCAACGGGATAAATTTCGTGACATCGGCCACAATTTTCTCATCCACGTCTTCGTTGTATTGTATTTCTTCTTCTGATATATCGACAACGATAATTTTGTTTTGTTTAAAAGACATCCTCTCGGCGGAATAGATACACTTTTTCCCACCGCCTATATCGACAACGATTTGCTCGTCTTTCAATTTGTTCTTTACTGCGTTGAAATAAAAACCACTAATACTGAATTGCATATTGGAGAAAAGCGGCTCTATTTTTTTACACATTTTCTTGTTAAAATCTATAAAACTCATGGAAATTCACCTCTCATTTTCTCTCAATAGACCCTATACGCGTCGATCAAAATCTGGATCGCGTGGAACAAGACGACAATACCTAACCAGATCAAAGCGACCAACAAAGTTTGCGCCTTGCCTGCGTTCTTAAGGTTTTTAATAATTCAGTCAAATTTGAGTCGAAAGAGAAATGTTATCAGTTCCTAGGAAAATTCAATAAAAATTTCCCACAGGAATAGGTTCATCCCTATTTCTATAATTTTCTCTGACTTAACTACTTATAACTCGTTAGGTTTTAGTCACGTTGGGGAAAAAAGTATAATACTAAATAAGCTGCCTTTATTATTACTACAAGGAGGAGAACGTAAAATTATGAATGGCGTGTTCTGTGTTCTGTGTTCTGTGTTCTGTGTTCTGTGTTCTGTGTTCTGTGTTCTGTGTTCTGTGTTCTGTGTTCTGTGTTCAAATTATACCTGATATTTTCATAGTAACAAGTGTAAAACATATTGTTTTTTCCTCCTGATTTACGGTGAATCAATACATAAGTATTTTAGCATGAAGTCAAGATTTTATCTCATCTCCAAATCCATGACTTTATCTTCCTGTGCCGATAAGCTGAGTGAACGTCATTTCTCTAAACAATAGTCACGGATAATCTCTATTCCTCCGGAGGTTGGCTGGAATCCCTCGAATGTGTTGGAGCCAATGGCTTACGCTGTATTTTTCTAACGTTTCCAAGTCGGGGATCAAGTCGGGGGTCAAGTCGGGGATTGAAGTACATAAACCTCTTTTGGTGGAACAAGTTTCCCCTTTCCGAAACCGATAAGGTCTTTGCGACCGGCTTTCAGAAGTGCCTCTCTTGTTAAGGCGTGGTTTTGCGGCATTCGGTGTTGAAGAAGCGCCCGTTGCGTTTTGCGCTCTTGCGAATCACGAGGCACGATGATGGACTCCCCTGTGAAGGGATCGAGTTCCGTGTAGTATATGCAGGTCGCAAGGCTGCCGGGGGTCGGGATGAAGTCCTGGACTTGCTCAGGGCAGAACTCTAGTTCCGCGGCAAACAGGGCGAGTTCCACCGCCTGGAGAAGCCCCGTGCCGGGATGGCTAGTCATGAAATAAGGCAGGAGGTACTGTTTTTTCCCCAAACGTTCGTTGATCTCCCGGAAGAGTTGCATAAATTCGCGGTAACGAGTTATATCTCCCTTGCGCATTGCGCGCAGCGCCGTGGGGGACGCGTGTTCTGGAGCAACTTTGAGCTGACCGCTGACGTGATAAAGGCACAGCTCGGTTAGAAATTCCCGTCCCCCTTTGCCGTCCGCCATCAGATAATCGTAGCGCAAGCCCGAACGCACGAACACTTTCTTCACTCCCTTGATGCCGCGCGCCTCGCGTAACAGCTCCAGGTAGTCGGTGTGGGACGTATCCAGACGCCTACAGGGTTCGGGAAACAAACATTCTCGGTTTTTGCAGGTGCCTCGCGCAGCCTGTTCCGAGCAAGACGGATGACGGAAGTTCGCCGTGGGGCCTCCAATGTCGTGAATGTAGCCTTTAAAGTCCTTCGCTCGCGTCAAGGTCTTGACCTCCTGCAGGATTGACTCGTGGCTTCGCGCCTGGACGATCCTTCCCTGGTGGGCATGGATGGCGCAAAAGGCACAACTACCGAAGCATCCGCGGTGGCTGGTGACGCTGAACTTCACCTCGGCCAAGGCAGGAATGCCCTCGGTTCTATACATGGGATGCCATTCGCGGACGTAGGGAAGATCGTAGATCTCGTCCATCTCTCCCTCTGTCAAAGGAGAGGCGGGCGGCAACTGCACCAAAAACACTCGCCTCTTCCCCTCTTCCCCGTACCTCTGGATCAACGTTTTGCCCCGTATAGGGTCTTGCTCTAGCGACGCCAGGCGAAAGGCTTCGGCGAAATTTTTTTTGCAGCGTGTTACTTCCTCCCAGGAGGGAAGTTCCACGAAGGGATCCAGGTTTTTCAGATTCTCCAGATCGTTCGTCACATAACATGTTCCTCGCGCCTGACATATAGCGTTCACAGGGGTTCCTTCATCTAGAAGCCGCGCGATCTCAAGGATCTGCCTCTCGCCCATGCCGAAGACCAGAAGGTCAGCTTGGCTGTCCAGCAAAATTGAGTGTCTCAGGGAACCCGACCAGTAGTCGTAGTGCGCGAATCGTCGAAGGCTGGCCTCAATGCCTCCGATGATCAAGGGGATAGAGCCCCAGATCTCCCGGATCTTCTGACAATAGACGATGGTGGCGCGGTCGGGACGTAAGCCGATCCGCCCGCCAGGGGAATAGGCGTCTGTGCCTCTGGTTTTCTTATTGGCCGTCAGCTTATTCAGCATGGAGTCCAGGTTGCCAGCGCTCACCAATACCCCCAAACGGGGGCGTCCCATGCGAGTGAAATCCTCCTGAGCCTCTGAGGTCCGCCACTCGGGCTGTGCGAGGATTCCCACTCGATACCCGCGGTGTTCCAACAAACGACCAATAAGCGCCATCGCGAAGCTGGGGTGATCCACATAGGCGTCACCAGTGATAAACAGGAAGTCAAGCTCTTTCCAGCCCCGCGTGTCCATATCCGACCGGCACACAGGCAAAAAGTTTCCAAAAGGAACCTCCGGTTTAAATTCACGCGGCCGTTTGGGCTTCAGGATTTGTTCTTTGGGCTTCAAAGATGTTCCTCCTATTTGACATACTCCCACTTTGACATACTCCCACGACTCAAGTCGTGTGATTCTAAGATCGACAAAGACAGCCAACCGAAGTGGGCCTTACGTCTTCTCTCTTAAGAGTCGATGCCCCGACTCTGCGGATATTCAGCGTCACATTGATATCGCAATCATGAAAGAAGTCTAACATGAATTTAGAGACACGACAAGAAACAAAAACGAACACCGCTCGTTGGCGGCGTTGCGATTTTCATCTAACGGCTCAACGGCTGAAGCCCTTGGCTTTCTCATCACTTTATTGTAAACAATGACCCTACTACACAGAAAACCGAACATAAGAAAAAATGGAAATTTTCCGCATATCGTTATAAAAGATCTTTCGATGACTATTCAACTTTACCGCAAAGCGCATGAATTTACCGCAAAGCGCATGAACAAAGGGTGGCGGTGTGGTACAATTTTTCAGACGAATCATCGGGGAGAAAATAAAGGGAAAAAAGGATTTTTCAGTATTCCAGGGGAGGTAACAATGTAAAAATGTTAAAAAAATCGAGTTTATTGAGCTTACTGACAGCGTTGTTTTTAGCGGGTGGGTTCTGGGTGGCAGGTATAGCGGAGGCGGCCGCAACCTCGACTGCGGACACCATTGGGGTTATTGATTCACAACAGATCATCTCCAAACACCCGTCCTTTGAAAACGCGGCGAAACAACTCCAGGAGATCGGCAGACAAAAGGAAGGCGAAGCCAAAGCCGCCGCGGACAAAGAAGAGCAACCCGCTCAGAAGGCTCAGGTCGTCCAAGCCAAGCGTATGGAATTGGCGAGGGAAGAACAGCGATTGATGGAGCCCATTCTAAAACAATGCCAGGAGGCGGTGCGCATCGTCGCTAAGAAAAAGAAGGTGACGGTCGTCTTAGAAAAAGTGTCCGTCTATTTTGGAGGAATGGACATCACAGATGATGTGATTCAACAGTTACAGTTGATGAAGTAGTTTTTGTGGATTTTCCGTCATGAGGGGCCGCGCTTGAGGCGTGGCCCCCTTTGGTTATGTAAGCTAGAAAGACTACGAAAAAAGTATTTTTATAAGGGGTATTTTATGAAATGAAATTATTTATCACGGATATCGACGACACGCTTTCAGTGGGCGAAACCGTTTCCCAGGAGGTTCGGGACGCCTGCGCGCGTCTCAGGGCCCACGGGTGGGAGATCATGATCGCCACAGGACGCATCTTCGGGACGGCTAGGGGGCACATGGAGGCCGCAGGCGTCACTCAGCCCTCCATTCTCTATGACGGGGCCCGCCTCATGACTCCAGAGGGGAAGGAGGTCTGTTCTTCGCTTTTCGACCTTGCCATTGCGGAGGAACTGCTAAATTTCCTATGGACGTTTCCGGCCGAGATCCAGGTGGTGGGGAACGAAACTGTGCGCTGCCGCGAGAGCGACCGGGAAACGATCCGCTTTTACCGGGAGGCAGGAGTTCCAGTGGATTTCATCGCGTCCCCTTCCATGAAAAAGGTCACGAAAGAGGCCACGCCCTCGGAACCCATCTATCGGATCGGCCTGTGGTTGAAGTTCGAGAACTTGTCCGCTATCGAGAAAAAAGTAAAAGCCGCCTTCGGTTCTCGCGCGGAGGTAATCTCCAGTGGACCGAAGTTTCTGGATATCCTATCCAAAGAGGTCTCTAAAGGCAGTGCGCTGAAAGAATTCGTCGCGACTTTGCCCCAGCGCCCTGAGGTGATCGTGGCGGCGGGGGATCACAAGAACGACCTGACGATGCTGAGTTACGCGGACGTTGCCGTCGTCCCCAGCAATGCCTCCCAGGAGGTGCTGCCCTTGGCTCATATCGTCATGCCCAAGGCCGCCCAAAACGGAATAAGCGCTCTGGCGGAGTACCTTCTTTCGCCTGGTTTTTCCGTATCGGAAACCCGAAGAGGCTCCCCATTAGTTCTTTAAGCCTTTTTTCTCATTTGTCTTTATCAGTTGTTGGACTGTTTGAAATTTAATGGTTTTTGCGTGACCCACCGCGTCGGCTACGATTTATAATAAGCCTGAAAAACGGAGGGTGTCGCGATAGGAGCTACGATATGAACGCACAAAAGCGAAGCGACAGAGGAGAGATGGAGAGGATGAGCTCGCAAGTCTTGGACCCGACGGATCTGCAAATAAGAACGTACCCCGACCCTGTTTTAAAAACTCCCGCGACTCCCGTGGAGAGCTTCGGTCCGGAATTGGCCGCCTTCGTTGAGGAGATGCTTACGACAATGAAGATGAACAACGGAGCTGGACTGGCCGCGCCTCAGGTAGGTGTTTCAAAAAAAATAGCCGTCATCGGCTGCGAGGAATCGTTCTATGTATTGATTAACCCCAGGCTTTTGGAACAGGCGGGGGAACAGGAAGGGGAAGAAGGGTGCCTCAGTTTTCCTGGTATTTTCGCCACTGTGAAGCGCCCAGCCCGCGTCAAAGTCGCCGCCCAAGATGTCATGGGCGAAGAACACGTCTACGAGGTGGAGGGGTATCCGGCCCGCGCCTTTCTTCACGAGATGGACCATCTGGAGGGGAAGCTCTTCATCGAACGCCTCTCGGCCCTAAAACGAGGGATGATTCGTAAGAAAATGTATAAACGCGTTCAGGATGAGAATAAATAAAGAGAATAAATAACAGGAAGAGAATAAAGAGGAGAATAAATCAGTTTGAGAATTTGGTTTGTGGGGGGCGGGGTTTTTGCTGCTTCCTGTCTGGTTCAGTTGTGCGAGAGTCTGTCTTTCGAGAAAATCGTTACGGGACACCCCACGAAAGCCGGCAGGGGAATGAAAGACCGGGTTTCTCAAGTGGAGCGGGTCGCGGAGGGGTTGGGGTTTGCCGCAATCATCGAGAGAACAGGGCCTCTGTCCCGGAACGAGAAGTTGACGAAGATCGTCTCCGACGATCCGCCGGATCTGATGTTCGTGGTGGACTTCGGACAGATCATTCGGGAGCCTTTTTTAAACGGGCCGCGTTACGGGTGTTTAAACATACACCCCTCCTTGTTGCCCCGGTGGCGGGGAGCGGCGCCGGTGCAACGAGCTTTGATGAACGGCGACGAAAGAATGGGCGTGACGGTTTTCCGGCTGGTGGAGGAGATGGACGCGGGTCCCATTCTGACCCAGGTGGAGGTTTCCGTAACCCTGGAGTCCACATCAGAAGAGCTTTTCGAGATTCTGGCCGGCGCGGGCAGCCAAATCGCAATCCAAGGTGTGGAGTCCCTCATAGAGGGAGGCGCTCGATTTTCAGCGCAAAATTCGGATTTTGTCACCTACGCGACCAAGTTGACCAAAGAAGAGGCGGAGGTGTCGTGGACTCAGAATTATCTTTACATCCACAACGTCGTAAGGGCTTTTGCCTCTTCGAGTGGGGCTTTTGCCATTGTCGAGGGCAAGAGAGTGAAGCTGTGGCGCACGACGCCTATGGAGACGCTTGCGGAGGAAGAAGGTCGGCCGGGGCAAGTGCTTCGATTTTGGGAGGGTGACCCGGTAATCGCTTGCGAGGGCGGGGCGCTGCGCTTGCGGGAGGTTCAGAATGAGGGCAAGCGTAGGGTCAGCGGCGCGGATTGGGCCTGCGGAGGCAGGTTGAAAGCGAGGGGGGTGTTGGGGTAATGGAGGATGGCATTCTAGGCGACCTTTTGGGAGACCTTACGCGCTATTATGAATGGCCCAAGGCGATAGCCGTCACAGGCGCTCTTGGTTCCGGCAAGACCGAGTTCGTTCTAAATCTAGCTAAGGGTTTGAAGAAAAACAATAAGAACGTCACCATCGCCGACGCCGATATTATTAATCCTTATTTTTGCATCCGTCAAATAACAGAACCCCTCGAACGAGAAGGCTTTTCCATTTTAAATCCGCCAGAAACCGCAAAATGGTCCGATATGTCCGTCATCAATCCTCAAATAGGGAACGCCGTCGTCGGCCACGCCGATCATCTGATTATCGACGTGGGCGGAGACTCCGGCGGAGTCATGGCACTGAAACAATTTGAGCTGGACATTCAGTCTGTCGGCTACAAACTTCTTCTCATCGTCAACGCCTATCGCCCCAAAACGGCAACTCCCGCCGACATCGTTCAAATGGCTCGGCGCATGGAAGCCCTCTGCGGCCTAAACGTGGGGGCGCTGGTCAGCAATTCTCACATGATGGAAAACACCACGATGGAGGATGTGACGCGAGGTTTGGATGTGGTACTGGAGGCCGGCGATGAAATGAACTTGCCGGTGCTTTACGCCGCTGTCGCCAACGACCTTTACGAGGCGACAAAGCCCTTAATGAATATGAAAATGGAAAGAATGAAAAAAATGGAAAGAATGGGGAAAATGAAAAGACACGAGATTCCCCTGTGGCCGGTGATCCGCTTTATGAAACGCCCTTGGGAGGGCTCCGAATTGTGGTCCTAACGCGGTAGTACCGCGTGTTCGCGTATTTGCGGAAGTTCGTGTTTTAGGGGTGTGGGCTGAATGTAAGAAAGGAGTTTTGGGAATGGCGAAAGGACGAGTAACGATCAGAGAGGAGTTTTGTAAAAGCTGCGGCCTTTGCGTGGCGGCGTGCCCCACCAAGGTGTTGAGGATATCCGAGCGCATCAATCCGAAAGGTCATCGTCCGGTCGAGCAATTTAAAGAAGGTTGCACGAACTGCGCCTTGTGCGCCCGAATGTGTCCAGACGTGGCCTTGTCCGTGTATCGAATCGACGACTGACCGACAGTTCGAGCTTCAGGAGGCGAGTGAAATCATGAAAAGAGCATTGATGAAAGGAACCGAGGCAATAGCCGAAGCGGCGATACAGGCCGGCTGCAAGTACTTTTTCGGTTATCCCATAACACCGCAGAATGAGATTCCAGAGTACATGTCGGCTCGTCTGCCCCAAGTGGGAGGAACCTACCTTCAAGCGGAAAGTGAGGTCGCCTCGATCAACATGGTGATGGGAGGGGCCGCCACGGGCTATAGAGTGATGACCACATCCTCCAGTCCGGGGATTTCTTTGATGTCCGAGGGAATTTCCTACATCGCTATGGCGGAGCTGCCCTGCGTCATCGTGAACATCTCTCGGGGCGGTCCTGGCTTGGGCAACATTCTGCCGGCCCAAGGCGACTACAATCAAGCCACCCGAGGGGGAGGACATGGAGACTATCACCTGGTGGTGCTGGCGCCCGGCAATCTTCAGGAGGCCGTGGACTTCACCCAAGACGCCTTCGATATCTCCCAGAAATACCGCACTCCCGTTTTGCTCCTGGCCGACGGGTTCATGGGTCAGATGATGGAGGCCGTGGAGATCAAGCCCCGCAAGGTCGAAGACCCAGCCTCAAACGCGGACTGGGCTCTGGGCTGGTGGGATGAGAGAGGCAGCAGACGCTCCAATATCTACAGTATGCAATTGGAACCGGACAGGCTGGAGAAACATAACACGTACCTTCAAGAGAAGTTCGCGCGCCTCCAGGCCAATGAGTTTCGATTTGAGCGTTACAAGGTCGAGGATGCGGAACTGCTCCTCACTTCTTACGGAACCACCAGCCGCGTTTGTCGCTCGGCCATCAACAACCTCCGGGAGGAAGGGTATAAGGTGGGAATGATGCGTCCCATGACGCTCTGGCCGTTCCCGGCCGCCGGGCTTTCCTCCTTGCCTAACAGCGTCAAGTGCATTCTGGATGTGGAGATGAGCCCTGCTTTCCCAATGGTGGACGACGTGCGTTTGGCGACTTCCTGTAGCTTGCCCATCGCCACTGTGGGACGCTGGGGTGGGTTTTCCCCCTCCGTGCGCCAGGTCGAGGAAAAGTGCAAAGAACTGCTTAAGCATTAGGAGGTGTCCTGAATGAGCGAAACTCTAGTTTTCGATATGCCGAAAGTGTGGAGGGCTGACGTTCACACCCATTATTGCCCCGGCTGTACTCACGGCTTGGCCCATCGTTTGGTTTGCGAGGCCATCGACGCGCTGGAAATTCAGAATAAAACGATTGGGATCGCCCCTGTGGGTTGCGCGGTGCTGATACATCAATATCTGGACCTGGACTTTTTGGAGGCCGCTCACGGACGCGCTCCCGCCGTGGCTAGCGCTGTCAAGGTTGTGCGCCCGGATAAGATCGTTTTCACTTACCAGGGAGACGGGGACTTGGCCTCCATCGGTATGGCTGAGATCATCCACGCGGTAAACCGCGATTTGCCCCTGACCGTGATTTTTATCAACAACGCCATCTATGGGATGACCGGCGGGCAAATGGCCCCCACCACCCTGCTGGGTCAAAGGTCCACAACCAGCCCGGCCGGACGCGATGCGAAAAAGAACGGTTACCCCATCCGCATGTGCGAGATGTTGGCGACTTTAGAAGGTCCCGCCTACATCGAGCGCGTGGCCCTGACCCAACCCAAGTACATTATGAAGGCCAAACAGGCCGTCCTCAAAGCCTTCAAAAACCAAGTGGAGGGTAAGGGCATTTCCTTCGTGGAACTCCTCTCCACTTGTCCCACTAACTGGGGAATGCGCCCAGTGGACGCCTGCAAGTGGCTTGAGGAAAACATGATCCCCTACTATCCTCTGGGCGTTTTCAAGGATTTCAAGTGAGGGGGCGCTGAAGATGGACAATAAGAAGACGGGGGATACGAAATTTGAAAAATCTTTGATCGCCGCGGGTTTCGGCGGGCAAGGACTGATGGTTTTGGGGCAACTGGTGGCCTACACGGGAATCGAAGAAGGGCGCTTCGTCTCCTGGATTCCCTCCTATGGTCCGGAGATGCGTGGGGGCACGGCAAACTGCTGCGTCATCGTCTCCAGCGAGGAGATCGGGGCTCCCGTGGTGTCTGAGGCGGATGTGATCGTGGTTATGAACCAGCCCTCTTTCGAAAAATTCAAAAACGACGTCAAGGAGGGAGGCCTGCTTCTCTACAATAGCGACCTGGTCAAAGCTGATGGGGTGAGACCTAACGTTAGAACCGTCGGAGTTCCCGTCAACACCATCGCCAGGGAGGCGGGGAGCGAGAAAGTCGCAAACATCGTCATGCTGGGAGCTGTGGTGGCGGCCTCCGGCATCGTGGGTGATAAAACTTGCGTGGAGACTTTGAAGGAAAAGCTGGGCAAGAAAAAACCCGAATATCTGCCCATGAACTTGGCCGCCTATGAAAGAGGCAAAGCTATAGTTCATTAAAAACGCTGGAGGTAAAGACGTCTCTCGCGCCAGGGCGAAATGGCCGATAAAAACGGGAAGGGCGGAGGTTTTCTCCGTTCTTTCCGTTTTTAAGGTATAATACGCCCGGTCAAGTAGTCGAAAGGAGCAGGGGATATGAAGACGGAGTTGTTGGAGCAGGAAAATCAGGTAAAAAACAGTGTTAAGATAAAAATAGAATTTGAGGCTGAGGAATTTGTCGCGAGCGTGAACCAAATCGTCCAAGAAATGTCGAGAAGCGTCAACATTCCTGGATTTCGTAAGGGCCATATTCCTCGCAAAGTGATAGAGATGCGTTTCGGCAAGAGCAGCCTCCACTCCGAGGCGCTGGAAAAGATGCTCCCACACGCCATAGATCAGGTCATGGCGGACTACGATCTGGATACGGTCGGCACTCCATCTCTCAACGTACTCAACATGAGAGAAGGTGAACCTCTGGTGTGTGAAGTCGTCTTTGAAATCCTCCCAGAGGTGGAGCTGCCGGAGTTCGGGGACATCGAAGTGGAAATATCCCACCCCAATGTTACGGATGAAATGCTGGAAAACGTCATCCAGGACATCAAAAGGCAGTTTTCCACGTTGAACCCGGTGGAACGTCCGTCGGGCGAAGACGACGTGGTCTCCATCACATCCATGACCAAAGGGGAATCTCCTCAGACTGACGATGTGGATTTGTTTGCTCCTGCTCTCGAACAGAAACTCCGAAACGCCCTTTTGGGAAAATCCAAGGGAGATAAGGTTTTTTTTGAAAAGGAGACTGACGCTGGGGAGAAAATTGGCTATAATATCACGGTTAATGAGGTCAAAGAGCGTATTTTACCGGAGCTCGCCCCAGAGCTTTACAAGCGGGTATTGGGGATCGACGTGGAAACCGAAGAGGTTTTCAGAGAAAAGTTACACGCTCTCCTTTACACGCAAATAGAAAGGGACAACCTGGCCTACGCCAGCAGATCGGCTGTCGACGCGGTCGTGGCCAGATCCGAGCTGGAAATCTCAGATAATCTTCTGAACCGGCAGATCGAGTATCTGCAACAGAGAGATACCGCCAACTGCAAGAATCGCTATAATATGAGTTTAGAGGATTATCTTCGCGGCGCCTCCATAACTCTTTCCCAGTACGAGCAGCAGTTGCGGGTTCAGGCGACACAGGAATTGCGCCGAGAATTAGTATTGGACGCGGTGAGGAAGAAATTTGATATCGAGGTGGAGCAAAAGGACGTGGAGGAGGAACTGATACGTCTCGCCCCTACCCAGGGAGTGAATATCGACAAACTCCAAGCCGCTTTTCGCAAGGACAAAAACCGAATGAATCAAATGACCGCTGAACTGCGCCACATAAAATCGACTCAGGCGATCATGAAGAATATCAAAATAAAAGAAGTGGACGGGACCGTGCCGGAAGCGCCTTTATCCACGGAACCTATAATAACAGAGTCTATAATAGAAGAAGAAGCGGCCGCGCCGGAAGCGGCTGTGTCAGGAGGAGTAGAGTAATCTCATGTCCTACTTCAGCATTCCTTACGTCATCGAACAAACAGGGCGCGGAGAGCGGGCTTACGACATCTATAGCCGCCTGCTGAAAGACAGGATCGTCTTCTTGGGCACGGAAGTCAACGACGACATCGCCAACGTGATCGTTGCCCAGTTGCTTTTCCTGGAGAGCGAGGACCCGGATAAAGATATTCACCTTTACATCAACAGCCCTGGCGGCAGCGTCACGGCCGGATTTGCCATCTACGACACCATGAATTACATCAAGAGCCCCGTCTCTACCATCTGTTTGGGCATGGCCGCCAGCATGGCCGCTGTTCTTCTGGCGGGGGGCGCGGCGGGCAAACGTATCGCCCTTCCTAACGCCGAAGTGCTGATCCATCAGCCTATGGGTGGTGCCCGTGGACAGGCCAGCGATATAGAGATCCACGCGCGCAACATCCTGAAGACGCGGGAGCGGATCAACAGAATTCTGGCCGTCCATACGGGTCAGAAGGTCGAAAAAATCGCAATGGACACGGATAGGGACAATTTTATGACGGCAGACGAGGCTCTGGTCTACGGGCTCATCGACAAAGTTTTTGAAACTCGGTGAGCCCATCGGTGGTAAGCCCATTGATTGGTAGTGTAAGGGGAATATAAAAAATCTCCTTATGCGCGTGTCTGGAGGTTGACATGAAAAAATTAAGCAACAACGACAAGGGACAACGCGAGGTTCGCTGTTCGTTTTGCGGTAAAGGCCAGAGCGAGATCTACCGATTGATCTCTGGACCGGGCGTTTACATCTGCGACGAGTGCGTGAACCTGTGCAACATCATCTTGGCGGACGAGAAAGCGGGGCCAGACGCTCCTCACCCTCGAGGGAAGGGCATTGCTCCTACTCCTCAGCCTGTGAACGTGAAGGGTGCGCGGGAGTTAACATTGTCCACCCCTAAAGAACTCAGCGCTTTCCTGGACCAGTACGTGATTGGGCAAGACCGGGCTAAGCGGGTAGTCTCCGTGGCGGTCTATAACCATTATCAGCGGGTGAAGAACAATATTGACACACGGGACCCTGACGTGGAACTGCAAAAGAGCAACGTGCTCTTTCTGGGCCCCACGGGCTCTGGGAAGACCCTTATCGCTCAAACCTTGGCCCGCAAGTTGAACGTGCCTTTCGCCATCGCCGATGCCACGACCCTCACCGAGGCGGGTTATGTGGGCGAGGACGTGGAGAACATTTTGGTGCGCCTTTTGCAGGCGGCCGACTACGACCTGTCTGCCGCCGAGCGTGGCGTCATCTACATCGACGAGCTGGATAAGATAGCCCGCAAGTCTGAGTCCACCTCAATCACCCGAGATGTTTCAGGGGAGGGAGTACAACAAGCCCTCTTGAAGATTTTGGAGGGAACGGTGGCCAACATCCCCCCTAAGGGCGGGCGCAAACACCCCCATCAAGAGTTTATTCAAATGAATACCAGCAACATCCTATTTATCTGCGGCGGGGCTTTCGAGGGAATCGAGGAGATTGTGGCGCGACGCGAAAGCAAACGCACCATCGGTTTTGGGGGGGAACTTTCCGCTCAAAACGCCCAAAAACGCTACGAGATCGTCAGCAAGATACAGCCGGAAGACCTGATGGCCTTCGGGTTCATTCCCGAACTGATTGGACGCATCCCCATTCTGGTGGCCTTGGAAGACTTGGATGAGGAGGCTTTTGTTCGCATCCTCTTGGAGCCGCGCAACTCCTTGGTCAAACAGTACAAAAAGATTCTGGCCATGGAAAACGTGCGTCTGGACTTCACCACGGAGGCTCTGTCCCGGGTGGCCTCTCTGGCGGTGAAAAAGAAAACGGGAGCCCGGGGATTGCGCTCCATCATGGAGAACCTGATGCTAGACATTATGTATGAGCTGCCTTCCTCCGATAAAAAAATCGACAGCATCGAAATCACAGCGGATTTTATAGACCACAAACTCTCTCTCTACGAGCTTTTGGGTACGGAGAAGGAGGTCGCGTGAGATGAACGTCTTCCTGGAAAACCCGCGAAAAGGCCCGCTGAAAGATCAACGGGAGCCGTACTCTGGGGTTGAGATCATTATGGATCAGGAGGACGACGTTTACCCCATATTGCCCATCAGGGACGTGGTTATTTTCCCCGGCGTCATCATTCCGCTTTTCGTGGGACGGCCCCGCTCCATGAAGGCTATCGAAAACGCCTTGTTGCGCGGAAAAAAAATCTTCGTGGTGGCCCAGAAAAAGATCGACATCGAGGATCCCGACCGGGAAGACCTTTATGACACGGGGACCCTTTGCAATATCTTACAGATGGTACGCATTCCCGACGGCACGACGAAGGTGCTGGTAGAGGGAATCACCCGCATGAAGATTGAGTCTTACTTGGAGAGCAACGGCAAAAACGACAGCGTATTGGAAGCCCATCTTCTCCCCATGCCCTGGCGCAATTCAGGTGCCGTTAGCGTGGAGGCTCTGAAGCGCCGTGTTCTGGATGGGTTCGAGCGTTATAACTCTTTGCAGCCTCGTATTCCCGGCGAGATCATGTCCTCCATCCTCGCCATCGAGGACGTGGGGCAGTTGGTAAACTTGGTGGGTTCTCACCTTTCGGTAAAGCCGGAGTTTAAGCAGCGCCTCCTGGAGAAGGCGGACCTGGAAGAAGCCCTGAGCGTCCTGCTGAAAATGCTGGTGGAGGAAATTGACATCCTGGAATTAGAACACGATATTCAGGACAAGGTTCGCTCCGTGGTGGACAAACAGCAAAAAGAGTATTACCTGAGGGAGCAGTTGCGCATCATTCAGGATGAACTGGGGCAGAACCGGGGTGAAGAGGGGGGTGAATTCGCTCAGTACGAGAAGAAAATCGAGACTTCCGCCATGAGCGAAGAGGCCCGATCCAGGGCCCAAAGGGAGCTGGATCGCCTCGCTAAAATGCCCTCCATGTCTCCTGAGGCCGCTGTGGTCCGCAATTACCTGGATTGGCTAATTGACCTGCCTTGGGGATTGCGGACCGTGGATAACGTGGACATCGCCCACGCCGCTCGGCTTCTGGAAGAGGATCACTACGGACTGAACAAGGTCAAGGACCGCATCCTCGAATTTTTGGCGGTACGCCGTCAGGCAGGAGACGAAATGAAGGCCCAGATTATCTGCTTCGTAGGACCTCCGGGGGTGGGTAAAACGTCCTTGGGTCGTTCTATCGCCCGTGCTCTCGACCGCAAGTTTGTGAACGTATCTTTGGGCGGGGTTAGGGACGAGGCCGAGATTCGTGGGCATCGCAGAACCTACATTGGTTCCTTGCCAGGGCGCATCATCCAGAAATTGGTCCGGGCGGGAAGCTGTAATCCCGTGATTCTCCTCGACGAGATCGACAAACTGGGAAACGACTTTCGGGGTGACCCCGCCTCTGCGCTTTTGGAGGTTTTAGACCCCCGGCAAAACTACAGTTTCGCGGATCACTACCTGGAGGTTCCTTTCGACCTCAGCGAGGTTTTGTTTATCACTACGGCCAACGTCACCCACACGATCCCCAAGCCGCTTCTTGACCGTATGGAGATCATCAAGCTATCGGGATACACCAACCAAGAGAAGACCAATATCGCCCTTCAGTACTTGTTTCCAAGGGTATTGAAGGAGCATGGGCTAGCGACGTCTCAGGTGAAACTCTCGGCCGCGACGGTCTCGCAAATCGCTTCCCTCTACACACGGGAGGCGGGGGTCCGAGGTCTGGAGCGGGAACTTTCCACCATCGCTCGCAAGATTACTCGGAATATGGTGGAGGCCGCGGACAAAAAAGAAAAATTCAAGCTGCCGGTTAGTGTCAAGGCCTCCCAGCTCAAGGACTACCTTGGGCCTCCGAAGCTCTATGATACGAAGATCCCCAAAAACGCCCAGAAGGGTAACGTGGTGGGTTTGGCTTGGACGGAGGCTGGAGGCGACGTCCTTTTGATTGAGGCCGTCACCATGAAGGGCAAGGGAGATTTGGCCCTCACAGGGAATCTGGGAGACGTGATGCAGGAGTCCGCCCGGGCGGCAGTGAGTTTCCTTCGGGCGGAAAGCGAAGCCCTAGGAATCGGAAACTTCAACTGGAAGGCCGTGGACATTCACGTTCATGTTCCAGACGGAGCTGTGCCCAAAGACGGCCCCTCCGCCGGCGTGACGATGGCGACGGCTATTCTGTCCGCCGTCAGTGGACGCAAGGTGAACCCCAACATCGCCATGACGGGGGAGATTTCCCTGCGGGGTCACGTGCTTCCCGTGGGGGGCATCCGGGAAAAGCTACTAGCCGCCAAACGCTATGGTATCAGCCACGTGATTTTGCCTGAGGCGAATAAAGTGGACGTGGAGGAGATACCAGTCGAAATACTGGGTAATATGCGATTTGACTACGCCTCCGAGGTCGAGGCGGTTTTCAAAAAGGCGCTGGCCGCGTAGGCGGGCATGGCGACGTGGAAGGCCGGAGTCGAGGCCACCGTGTTCGACTCTTCGCGTTTCCCCCCCGAGGGCGTGCCGGAAATTGCCGTGGCTGGGCGCTCCAACGTGGGTAAGTCTACTTTAATCAACTCCCTTTTGGGAGGAAAGTTTGCTCATGTGGGAGGAACGCCGGGGAAGACACGGAGCGTCAACTTCTACTCCGTGGAGTCGGGGAGCGGTCTCTTTCGTTTGACGGACCTGCCGGGTTATGGTTACGCTGAGCGCAGCAAGTCCGAGAAAAAAGAGTGGTCGCAGCTTACGACTGCTTACGTGGGACAGCGAAAATCTCTGATCTTGGTCTGCCACCTAGCGGATTTTCGTCATGGCCTTCTGGGCAACGACCGAATATTGCAGGACTGGCTTTGCGAGTGCGGCCGGCCAATTCTGGTGGTCTTCACCAAAGGGGACAAGATCACGAGGGGTAAAAGGCAGACGATGCTACGACAGTATGTTCGCGACGGTTTGAAATCCCTGGACGTGCCTATCGTCACTTCCGGCGAGGAGCGATTCGGCATCAACGAACTGAGGTCTTTTTTGGAGAGCTACGTAGCCGAGGCGGCAAAAACTTTTATGGCAATTCAGAATCCGCGATAGCGGCCATTCTTTTTTCCTATCAACTGCGACGGCTTGGGTTCCGATTATCTGTCGGGCCCAGCCGAGCACCCTCGCAAGTCATAATCTTTCGCGAACGCCACTTCTCAACGTCCTGTTTTACGATAAAGCGATGAGAAAGCCAACGGCTTCAGCCGTTGGATGAGAATTATAACGCCGCCGTTGGCGGCGTTTGTTTTGTATTTGGTTTCTTGCCATATGTCTATTTTTATGTTAAACTCCTTTTATGGCTTATCAACGATGGATTCATTCGAACACATCTGTGTTCAATATTGGCTATTATCTTATCTGGTGTCCAAAATATCGGCGCAAGGTGCTTGTTGGTGATGTAGAAATCCGACTCAAAGAACTTTTATACGAGAAAGCTGATGAGATCAATGTTCAGATTGCGAAGCTTGAGATCATGCCGGATCACATTCACGCCTTTGTCAAAACGCGGCCTATAAACGCTCCTCACTATATTGTCCGACAGCTCAAGAGCTATACGGCAAGAGTA
>JAIRYN010000041.1 GCA_031267575.1 Synergistaceae bacterium
GTTATCGAGGATAAACTCATCGTTATGATAGAGCATCAAAGCACGCCGTGCGAAAACATGCCTATCCGTCTCCTGATTTATATCGCGCGGGTGTTTGAAAAGCTGTTCAACATTGATCGTAAACTTAAACAGGCAATCTACAGGACGAAACTTTTGAAAATCCCGAAGCCCGAATTTTACGTCTTGTACAATGGCAAGAGCGAATTTCCCGAACGAAAGGATCTAAGACTTTCGGACGCGTTTCGAGAAGCAAACGCCCCAGAATGGCTAGGTGGATTTCTGGAGTTAACTGTGCCAGTTTACAATATTAACAATTAACAAAGGTTTCAACGAAGAACTTGTCAAGAAAAGCAAGACTCTCTTGGATTATGTTTTTTTTATTGCCTCGGCGCGCCAATATTCGGATGCTGGCTACGAATTAGAAAAAGCCATTAAACAGGCCATAAAAGATTGTGTTGAAAAAGATATATTGGTTGAATTTTTGCAGAGCCACGGTTCGGAGGTGATCAATATGCTGACAGCGGAATTTAAAATGGAAGAAGCTGTAGAAGTTTGGAAAGAAGAGGGGAGAGAAGAAGGAAGAAAAGAAGGAAGAGAAGAGGGAAGAGAAGAAGGAAGAGAAGAAGGAAGAGAAGAAGGAAGAGAAGAAGGAAGAAAAGAAGAAAAACGTAAAACAGCGCGTTCGATGCTGGCAGACGCAATGTCTCCAGACCTAATTGCTAAGTTTACGGGATTATCTGTTAAAGAAATCGAGACCTTACGCACATAGAAAGAACATCAACACGTTAGATCCGTTCTTTAGATTCCTAAACTCCCGAAATTTAGATAGTGGACCGAACGTGTTAATGAATAGATTTCAGCCGTTGATATCAGTGCCTTCAGGAAAGCGCATCAACATGTTGGATTCACTCCTGAAATTTATGGCTTATTGTGCGATTTTTGCTAATTTCGTATATTCGCTTATTTCTATTTTTTAGAGCCATCTTAACGAAAAACGTCAAAGCCAAAAATCGGATATCCTATAACAATTACCGGGAAAGGAGTTGTTTGTTGTTGAGTGCGTCGCGTAAACTGATCCTCCAGAGACAAGGCGACTATGACCGAGAAGGAATCGAAGCTACGGTCAACACCATTTTTCGACACTTTGGGGGTTTGGGGAATTTTATCAAGCAAGGTGACCAAGTTCTCTTGAAGGTTAACCTCGTGGCGGGGTGCGAGCCGGAACGCCGGGTAACAACGGACCCGTCTGTAGTTCGAGCCGTGGCCAAGGCTGTGCTGGAAGTGGGAGGACATCCTGTCATCGCTGATAGCCCGGGGCTCGATAACTTTCTCAAGGCGGCCGAAAAGGCGGGCCTCTTAGATGTTGCGCGAGATTTAGATGTTCCCTGCGTGGAGTTGACGGACTCCATTCCGCTTTCCGTGACTCCCGACGCCACGTTCCGCAAGATCGAGGTTGCCCGTCGCGTGCTCGAAAGCGACGCGATCATCAATCTACCTAAAATGAAAACTCATGCTCAAATGCTTCTAACCTTGGGGGTCAAGAACTTATTCGGTTGTGTGGTGGCGCAGCGCAAAGCCGAATGGCATTACAGCGTTGGCCTGAGACGTGAGCGATTTGCCTCTCTGTTGCTGGACATCTGGAACGGCATCCGCCCTACCCTGACAATTCTAGACGGCGTGGTCGGCATGGACGGGCGGGGGCCTACCAATGGCAAACCCTTCCCTTACGGGATCATGGCCGGGGCGCAAGACGCGTTAACAATGGACTTCTGGTTGTGTCGCATGATGGGGGTCCGGCTGGAAGATTATCCGCTTTGGCAAGCCGCCAACCTAAGAGGCATGTCTCAGTGTAAGTTAGACGACAACGATCTTGCTGGGGATTTTCCGGCCTATCATATTTGGGAGAGTTTGGAGATCCCCAAGCTGGATAGCTTGAATCTCGTGCCGATCTTATCCAAACTGCCTTTTGCAAAATTTCTGGAACAGGCTTTGATGTCGCGCCCTTACCATCGGTCAGACCGCTGTATCGTTTGTGGAAAATGCGCGGCAATATGCAAAGCTCAGGCCATTTCGATGAACGGAAAGAAATTGATTTTCGACTATCGGAAATGTATTCGGTGTTACTGTTGTCATGAGATGTGCCCGGTGGACGCCATCGGGTTCCAAGACGGGTTACTGATGAAATTGATGAAAGCGGTGCGATAGACACAGCAGGCTTTCGTCTGGTTTCTTCAGGTATACCCTAAAATCTCGACATTTTTATACATACAGATTTTTATGAAGGGGATTTCAAGCCGAAAGCCTTGTAAATATTTTGTTGCTCTTTTGTAGCAGAGTAAAGGATATTGAGTACATTAATAATATGTATACGAATCTTATAGAGAAGGTTACCCTTAATTATTCTATCAATAAGAAAAATATTTCACAGCCGCTGAATCATTTTTCTCTTGATGAGAGTTTATAGCATGGGATGGAGCGTTTGTCAATAGAGGACTTAAATCCCCAAGTCGCAGATTGTGGCGTTGGGTGTGATAATATAGCTTGCATATTTTTTATAAGAATGTAAAAATAACTTATTCTAACCTGACTTTCTATCACAGAGAACTACCCGGTTAGGTGCTGAAAGGTGAAAGAGGGATAAGTATGGGAGGAAAACGAGGTGTATGCGCAAGCATAGTTTTTCTGTGGTGCGTGGCGTTTTTTATGGCAACCTCCACGGAGGCGGCCGAAGGCGACAAGAAACTGTTTTTTCTGTCCCCGACGCTAACGGGATACTTCCCCACGAACTCCCGCGCTCAGAATGCGTTCGGAAGTTTCTGGTGGGGCATTGGGGTAGCTTTGAACATGGAAACCCTGGTCGGGGGGTTCGAGGTGGGAGATCTCAGTTTCTCTCCCTACTTTGGTTTTTATCACGGAGCAAAGCATGACAACGACGCATGGATTATTCCCATCGGCATTCAGGCGCGCTGGAGCCTGAGCAAACAGGGCAGTCTGAAACCCTATGCGGGTATCGGCATCGCGGGCTATGGAATCAACTTTGAAGACCGCTCGGCGGGCGTCGACACTGGGTGGAAGGCTGCCTTTGGTGGGCTTGTATTGCTGGGAGTAGATATTACCCGCTGGTTTAACGTGGAGGCGGCCTATAATATCGTCTCCGACGTCAAAGATTACGATCTCAGCGGTTTTTCTCTTCGAGGTAAATTTAAAATCTATTTTTGAGAATACGAAAAGAGAAAAGCCTCAGATATATTCTGATAAGAAAGTAATTTTTACTTCAATCTTACTGCGACTGTAAATATTCTCAGAGTGGGGGCATCCACTCTTATGTGTTTTGTATATTGAGCGCGATCAAAAGTCGCATTATGAGGTTCTAGTACCTTGACAAAATTAAATGTAAAGATAAATTTCGTCAGACATATTGTATATTTTGTTCTCATAATTCACCTCAAGATGTGTTTTTGAGAACATCTTAATAATAGAATTTAACTTTGTCGATGTACTAGGTTGCCTAGGATTGCGCCGACTGCTCACTCAAATTTAGGACGCGCTCAGTATAATTATGAAGGGAGACAACTTTATATAAACATTATCGGGCGGTGTTTTGCCTTCCGCTAATGTTTTTTGTCTGTCATCCAACGATTCCTTTATTTTCATTCCTTTATTTTCTTTGACTCTCTTACTGCCGCGCTCAATAACGCAATATATTCTTCCGGATGCTCTTCATCAATAATCTTCATCAATAAGTTTGATAAGTGTGAAAAACAGACCGATTGTCCGCAAAAAAGCAAGTCGTATGCTTGTAGGGTATTAGCGAGCACACTTAACATACTCCCACGACTAAAGTCATGGGATTCTAAGATCGACAAAAACAGCCGACTGAAACCGGTTTTACGTCTTCTCCTCAGCGAGAAACTGTTTGATGACGTCCCAACTACGCGGGCCGGCGCCGCCCACAGAGGCGAAATATTCCCGCGAGGCCTTCTGGAAACGAGTTCGTTCCACCGGGTCCATTGCCCGCGACCAAGCCTTCGCCAGTTGACTAGCGTTTTCGACGGTTTGCGCCGCGCCTAGAGCGTCCATTCGGGCTGCGTTGGGAAAGCTGTCCATATTCGGACCGTGGGTCAATGGTATTCCAAACAAAGCGGGCTCCATGATGTTCTGGCCTCCCTTGGGAACCAGGCTGCCGCCCACGAAAGCCGCATCCACCACGGAATAAAGCTCGAATAAAACGCCTATCTTGCCTACGACCGCGATGTCCCAGTCCACCGCTTCACGCTTACATGCTGCTTCGTGGCCACTCGGATTCCGATCCGTGAACAGTTCCGTTTCTCCATAGGGCAAAGCCGCCGCCACCACGTAAAGCGCTCGTTGGGGGTGACGGGGTACGATGACAAGACGGGACCGGGGGTACATCTCGCGAACTTTCTCGAAAGCCGCAAGCACCACCTCGTCCTCCCCTTCATGGGTACTGCCGGCGAGAAACAAGGGGGAACTCCCAGGGGGCTCGTTTTCTCTCCGTAAATGTCGCCACGGGTTCACGTCTCCGGTCTTTTTCATCTCGTTCCTGCGGGCAAACATGGCGTCGATCTTACAATCGCCCGTTACGACGATTTTTTCTTCCGGAACGCTCAGACTCAAAAAAAGCTCTTTATCGGACTCGAACCTGACCAACAAACGGTCAAAACAACAAAGCACCCCCCTCCAAAACGTCTTCTGTCCTCGAAGTTTTTGGGCGCTCTCCGAGGAAAGGCGTCCATTGACGAGGAACGCAGGGATTTTTCGCGCGTGGAGTTCGGACAGCATCGTGGGCCACCGCTCCGTCTCCATGGCAATATAGGCTTTGGGCGCAAGGGTATCCAGGGCTCGTTTTACAAACCGCGGCGTATCCCAGGGACTGTAGATCATGGCGTTCACTTTTCGCGCCGCCAGTTTTTCCGCCATGATTCGTCCCGTCGTTGTCACGGTGGACAAAATACAGTTTTTTTCCTGCAATTGCAAACGATTGCATCTTCCTGCTCGCTGAATGAGGCTATCTTCTTCCTGTTCCCGCGTCCGCGCCGCGTCGATCAGCGATACGGCCGATTGAACCTCACCCACCGAGACCGCGTGGATCCATAAGGCGTTTCTTGGAATATCGGGACCGAAGTTTCCCATGCGCTCCGCCAGGCCTGTCTCATATTTTTTTTTGAGGAACACGAGTCCACCGGCGGCGAAAAACGTTGAAATGGCTGCCTTGTAAAAAGCCAACCCCATACGATAAGGCCACGCGGTTAGAGCCTCTGATTCTCTTTCAACACTTTCAATACTTTCAACTTCGCTTTCGGCTTTTTTTTCGGCTTTTTTTTCGATGCTCATCTCGTTTTTAGCCCTGTACGGTTTCGGCCGCTGTTCCCAGCCTCGGCAGCGCCGCCAGCAGGGATTGCGTGTAACAATGGGAAGGGTGCCTCAGAAGTTCCGCCGTCCAGCCGGATTCCACAGCCTCTCCTTTGTAGAGCACCAACCCGTGAGCGGAGGCGTAGCGGGCCAATAGTAGATCGTGAGTCACCAGGATCATGGACATACCCTTGGTTACACGGCGTCTCAGAACCTCCAGCACCTCGCCTCGAGTCGAAACATCCTGCATAGCCGTGGGCTCGTCGCAGAGCAGAAGCTCCGGCTCCAAAATCAGAGCCCGAGCCACGGCTACCCTTTGACGCTGTCCCCCGGATAGGAAGTAGCGGACACGGGCGTTCCACAGTTCCTCCGGCAACTTGAGTTCGGCAAGGAGCGTCTTTGCCTTAGCAACACCAGCTTCCCGCTCTCGCCTGTCATGAACAACACTCCAGGGTTCCAGGACGGCCCCCAAAACGGTGAGGGTCGGAGGCAATGAGCCGTAGGGATCTTGAGGTACGTAACCGCACCGCCGACGGGCCGTCAAACGTTCTTCGTTCGTCATGGAGCTGATGGACTGGCCCCATAGCTTCACGTCTCCCACGCTGAGCGAAACCAGTCCCAGAAGCGAGCGTAGGAGGGTCGTCTTTCCGCTGCCAGACTCTCCCACAATAGACAGCGTCTCCCCTTGTCCTAAAGAAAAGGAAAGAGACCTCAAAGCCCAGGTTCCCTCGGAAGAATTTCGTCTACCAAGACCGTAAGTCCAGTGATAGCGACCTTTAAAGTGGACACCCAGGTCCTTTACATTCACGGCAGAGTTTCTCGGCGTCATGACTTGCCTCCGTTATCTTGAATTTCTTCGGCTTCTTTTATGTCTTCTATTACATCTTCCATATCTCGGATGGCCTGGATCAGTTGCCGCGTGTAGGGATTTTGGGGAGCGTTAATCAGCCGCCGCGAAGGGCCGCTCTCCACGATTAAGCCCTCTTTCATGACGACCAGTGTATCGCAGATGGTGGCGGCCAAAGGAAGGTCGTGGGTCACCAGCAAAAGCCCCATGCCGCGTTCGCGCACCAGGGATACGGCCATATCCAGCACCTTTTTCTGGGTGACGACGTCCAAGGCCGTGGTGGGCTCGTCCGCCAGGAGGAAGTCAGGCTCGCAGGCCAACGCCGTGGCCAAAGCGGCGCGCTGTTTTTGTCCCCCTGACAGCTCATGGGGATAACGAGACAAGAGCGAACTCTCCAGGCCCACGCTTCGGAACAAATCAGCGGCCCGTCGGCGCCCTTCCTGTTTAGATGTTTTCATATGATGCGTCAGAACCTCCGTGATGTGCCGTTCGACGGAAAGGTGAGGGGTAAAGGAGTTCATCGCCCCTTGAGGCACCAGCGCCACGCGGCGCCACCTCCAGGCGTTTATGGCTTCTTCCCCCAGCGCCGACAGTTCTTCTCCGTCGCAGAAAATTTGTCCGGCGACCAGGGCGCTTTTCGGCAATAGGCGAGGAATCGCCATGAGAACGCTGGATTTTCCGCTGCCGGACTCCCCCACCAGGCCAAGGATGTCGCCCTTGGCGATAGAGAGGGAACAGTTTCTCACGGCTAGTACCTCTCCTTGGTACGTGACGGAAAGGTCGCGCAGTTCGAGCGTCATGTTTTCACGCGGAATCATTGTGGAGCCTCCGTTTTCTTATTATCATATCGTATGTCCCGTTCGCATGTCCCGTTGATGATTATACTCCGCTCTGCGATTCTGAAATGTAATGTATAGTATGCAAGACGAGTACGCCGATGTCCATCTTGACTAGCGACATTTCCGTAGTCCTATTCCTGTCACACAATAAACTGTCAAACAATAAAAATAAAATTGAGGTCAACGTATAGTACATAGATAAGTATTTATTCATAATTTATTTATATCGAAATCCTTCTTATTGACATCATGATAATAGCTTGTTATGCTTATTTTGTACCTTGAAAACTGAATATAAGAGGTTGTTCGGAGAAGTTCCGAACGTAAAATATTCAACGAAAACATCGATATTAAAACCGAAAACCAAGGTTATATTGATAATTAAAAAGCGTTTATCTTTTGGATAAACTTTGCGAGATTTAGCTTTTCCTTAGATCATATGGTCTTCGGAATACTATGCGAAACGTATCTGCTAACTATGAGTAGGTATTAGTACGCTAAAAGAATCGGTACAATAGAAACGTAGATTAAAAATCAATTCAAAATAAATTCAAAATCCTTGAGCTTTACGATAAAGCGATGAGAAAACCAACAGCTTCAGCCGTTGAATGAGATTGGATAAGATTGGATGAGAATCATAACGCTGCCGTTGGTGGCGTTCGTTTTGCATTTGGTTTCTTGCCATATGTCTACTTTCATGTTAAACTCTTTTTATGGCTTATCAACGATGGATTCATTCGAACACATCTGTGTTCAATATTGGCTATTATCTTATCTGGTGTCCAAAATATCGGCGCAAGATGCTTGTTGGTGATGTAGAAATCCGACTCAAAGAACTTTTATACGAGAAAGCTGAGGAGATCGATGTTCAGATTGCGAAGCTTGAGATCATGCCGGATCACATTCGCGCCTTTGTCAAAACATGGCCTATAAACGCTCCTCATTATATTGTCCGACAGCTCAAGAGCTATACAGCAAGAGTATTGCGCTTGGAATTTCCTCATCTCCTGAAAATGCCTTCCTTGTGGACACGTTCGTACTACTGTGAATCTGTGGGGCATATTTCAGAGAAAACTATCATGAAGTATATCGAAGAGCAGAAAAATAAATGAGAACCTACGTTTTTAAACTCTACCAGGCCAAACGGAATCAACATCTTCACCACGTCGGAGGGAGAAAAGATTGAGCCGCCTCTTTTTATGCGCCGGGCTTCAGACAAGCTCAAGAAATTTTCGTGAGAACTCAGCCGTAAGAAACGAGGAGAAGACGTAAGACCGGTTTCAGTCGGCTGTCTTTGTCGATCTTAGAATCACATGACTTACGTCGTGGGAGTATGTCAAGGATAATCAATAGAGACAAAGCGAGAGGTGTTGAATGTATTCTTTCCGTTCCGAAGAGGCCAGAGCCGAAGAGGCCAGAGAACTGCTGATCCGGTTGGTCGAGATTCCTAGTGTGACGTATGACGAAGACGCGGCTTGTCGTTACTTGATGGAGGCTTTATCTATGTCTAAACCTACATCGACATCCTCGTTCCCTGACACGCGGGAAGGGGCGCCGTTAGTGTGGGAGGACATTCACCGCGACGAGGTGGGCAACGTGGTTGCTCGGCGGGGCAGCGGAGACCGCGAGATTGTCCTGATGGGTCATATCGACACCGTTTCAGGAGGCCCGTGCTTTCGAGTAGAGGGAGATGTTTTGTGGGGACGCGGTAGCGTGGACGCTAAGGGCCCCCTCTGCGCGTTCGCTATGGCGGGTGGCGCGGCCCAGGTTTTGGAAGGCTGGAGAATAACGCTGATTGCTGCGGTGGGAGAAGAGGGCGATTCCCGAGGGGCTCGCCATGTCCTTCCCTTCCATAGTCCGGCCGCTTGCGTGATCGGCGAGCCGTCGGGAACCAGCGGGGTCACTCTGGGATATCGCGGATACTTGCGATTCCAAGTTCACGCCCAGGACAGCGGCGCGCACCGAAGCGGTAACCCCGGTCCGATTACGGCCTGCCTGATGGCGGCGGCGGATATCCTGGGGGAGGTGGAGCGGCGCAACGACACCTTAAAGCCTGTTATCGAACGACCATCGGGAGCGGTCATTGCCATGCGAGGCACAGAAGAAGGAGAGAGGACGGGGTTTGTGGATTTGGATGTCCGGCTTCCCGTGGGAGCGGACCCAACCCTTTGGGGAAGAGACTTCATTGAGCTCGGAGAGCGGCGCGGAGTGACGGTGGAAATGCTATCCTCCATGTCCGCGCACTTGGTAGACAAAAACAATCCCATTGTCCGCGCCCTGCGGCTGGCGGTCCGAGAGGCTGGACTCACCCCGCGCTTTCTGGTGAAAGGAGGTACAGCGGACTTCAACTTGGCTGCGGCATGGAGCTGTCCTATGGCTGCCTACGGACCCGGCGACTCTAAGCTCGATCACACCGCCGAGGAGCACACCGACCTGAACGATTACCTGCGCTCCATCTCCATTTTAAAGAACGCGCTGGAGAAGTTTATGGAACCCTGACATACTCCCACGACTAAAGTTGTGGGATTCTAAGTTCGACAAAGACAGCCGACTGAAACCGGTCTTATGTCTTCTCCTTTAAGAGTGGATGCCCCCACTCTAAGAATATTTACAGCCGCATTGATACCCCGATCATGTTCCGCCCCACATCTCGCATTGATAAACCACAAAAGGATTTTAATATGAAAGTAGATATATGAAAGTAAATATATGGCAAGAAACCAAATACAAAACAAACGCCACCAACAGCAGCGTTGCGATTCTCATCCAATCTCATCCAATCTCATCCGATCTCATCCGATTCTCATCCAACGGCTGAAGCTGTTGGCTTTCTCATCGCTTTATCGTAAAATTTTAGTATAAATATAAAGCAGATTTTATATAGGACAGGAGAACTTTAGTGGTAAACCGATCATCTGTCTGCCCTAAGCGCTGAAAATGGGAGGTTATGAAAATGGAAACGAGATATTTTGAAGGCATTGGCAAGGAAATATCCTTGCTGGGTTTTGGCTTGATGCGTTTGCCGCTTCGGTCTGACGATTCGAAGGACATCAATTACGAAACGGCGGAAGAGATGGTGGATCGCGCTCTGGATGCTGGCGTCAACTACTTCGACACCGCGTGGATCTATCATGAAGGCCAAAGTGAGGTTTTTGCCGGAGCCGCTCTGAACCGCCATCCCAGAGAAAAGTTCAACCTGGCCACCAAACTCTGGATCAGGACCCTCGAATCCGCCAACGAAGCGGAACTCAAATTTGCGCGGCAGTTGGAGAAATGCTGTGTGGAACACTTCGATTTTTACCTCCTCCACAACCTAAACGAGGACGTGTGGGACATCACGCTCAAGCATCGTCTCTACGAGCTTCTGCACCGGGAAAAAGAACGGGGAAGGATTCGCCGCCTGGGGTTCTCCCTGCACGGCAGTCCTGAGCATTTGGAGCGCGTGGCGAAAGAATACGACTGGGACTTTGCCCAAATTCAGATCAACTACCTCGATTGGGACGCCGTCAACGCCAAGCGGCATTACCAAATTCTGGAGGAGCTGCGCATTCCGGTGGTTGTCATGGAACCCGTCCGCGGCGGAGCACTGGCCAACCTTCCCCCTCAGGCGGAGGCGATCCTGAAAGCGGCCGATCCCAACGCTAGCTCTTCATCCTGGGCGATCCGCTACGCTGCTTCTTTACCCGGAGTCCTAACCGTCCTGAGCGGCATGAGCAGCCTCCAACAAGTGGAGGATAACGTCAAAACCATGACCGGCTTCCGCCCCCTAGACGAAAGCGAACGGGCGGTTCTCGCCCGAACGGCCACGGCTTACCGGGCCTCCGGCTTCCTTCCGTGCACCGGCTGCCGCTATTGTATGCCCTGTCCCTCTGGGGTGGATATCCCCGGGGTTTTTGCCAGTTACAACCGCTACCGAGCCACGTTAGCGGAGAATCCTTCCATGGCTCCAATCATCTTTCAAATGATGTATGGCTCCCTGACCCCCTCAGAGCGAGCGGCCAACTGTGTCGTCTGCGGTCAGTGCCGGCCCCGTTGCCCTCAAGGTATTGACGTTCCTCAGGGCGTCAAAGAAATCGCCGATTTCGCGGCCGCGAGATAGAAGAAAATAAGTGGTATAGAAGAAAATAAGCAGGATAGAAGAAAATAAGGCGGAAATAAAGTAGGATCAAAACCTTTTCCGCCTCATTGAGGTCGAAAGCCACGCCGGCTATTCGACCTCGTTTTGCACTATTGACATCTGGATAATATAGATATATTATCTATTTTAGATTAAACATACTTAATATATAAGATTTAGTTAAATATGATTTAATAGGATTTAGTTCAATGAAAGGAAACGAAAAATGGCGAATAAAAATTTTTTTGCTTTTATTGTGATGTTTTTGACGATGATGTGTTCTATGACTGGATCCCACCAGAGGTGATCGGTTTGTAATCGTGTACACCTGCCTCTGTGGGGATCTCCGTTTTGGGCGGGGGTCCTTTTTTTGTTTTTGTGCCGAATTTCTGTTGGGCGAAAGTGGGGTGAAGCCGGAATGTGTTTGGAATTGTGTTGTTGTCGGAGGTTACGGAGTATTCGCGGCGTGTAAAACGTAATTTTATTTTAAATTTTTGTTAGGAGGTTTTATTATGAAAAAAGTGACGAAGAAAATTTTCGCAGGCGCTGTCTTGATGGTGTTGTTTGGGATCTTCGCGGGCGGGGCGTTGGCGGGAGAGGTTCGGGATATCGCGGTGGGGATCGGAAACGCCTTTGAACCTTACGCCTATATCGACGAAAACAACCAGCCGGCGGGCTATGACGTGGCGGTGCTCAAGGCGGCCAACGAGCGCCTTCCTCAGTACAAGTTCGTCTTCGAATCCCTGGAGTTCAGGAATCTCCTGCTGGGTATTGACGCGGGTAAACTCGACATCGCCAGCCAGCAGTTCGAAACCAACCCGGAAAGAGCGGAGAAGTACCTTTTCGCCACAGAGGGCTTCGCCAACTACGACAAGCGCATTGTCGTGAAAAAGGGGCGGACCGACATCAAGTCCATCGACGACCTGGCGGGGAAGAAGTTGGCGGTTACGGGAGGAAGCAACTCGGCTGCCATCGCGGAAAAGTACAACGCGGAGCACCCCGACAAAAAAATCGACATCGTCTACGAGGGGAGCAATCAGGTCGCTTATGACAATATCGTCAACGGCAGAATTGACGCCGGCGTCATGACCAGAAGGGTCTTCAACCGCACCAACGACGCTTTCGGGGGCGGACTGGGCATCGTGGAGGAGAACCTCTTCAGCAAGTCCGACGCCTATTTTGTGCTCGCGAAAAAGGAAACTCAGTTACGAGATGACATTGACGCCGCGCTGCGGGAGTTGAAGAAAGACGGAACCCTTTCTAAAATATCGGCCCAGTACACAGGTGGAGACTACACGGCGGAATGACATCTTATTTTTAGACTAAGGGGGCGCGGCAATGGGAAAGCTCTTCGATATCGCTTTAGTTTTCGAGTACATGCCGGCCATCGTGTCGCGCATCTCTGTCACTCTTTTGATCGTGTCCGTGTCCGTAGGCGGGGGAACACTGCTGGGGCTTCTGCTGGCGACGGTCCGGCTTTATCGGGTGCCGGTTCTGAACGCCTTGGCCGTGTTTTATATTTCTTTCGTCAGAGGAACGCCGGTGATCATTCAAATGTTCATCGTGTATTACGGTTTTCCCATTTTGTTGAATAACTTCGGCGTCAATATTAACCGATGGGACAAGCTGTATTTCGTACTGATCGCCTACGCGTTGAACAACGCGGCCTTCATGGCGGAAATTATCCGGTCGGCCATCGCCAGCGTTCCCGCTGGACAGACGGAGGCGGCCTGGTCGGTGGGGTTAAGCGGTTTCCAAACGTTTCGCAGGATCGTTTTGCCCCAGGCGTTCTTCATCGCCTTCCCCGCCTTCGGCACACGGGTCATCAACGCTATGCAGGACACCTCCTTGGCCTTCACCCTGGGAATACTCGACATGCTCGGACAAGCGGAGGCCATCGGCATTCGGACCTACCATGTGTTGGAGGGCTACGTGGTCGTCGCTCTGGTCTTCATCGCGGCGAGCCTGCTGTTGGAAAAAGGATTCGCCTGGGCAGGGAAAAAACTGCTTCCGGCCGTGGGGTAAAGAATAATGACTTTCGACGCGATTTATATCTGGGTGTCTTTCAAAGTGGCGATACGCTTCCTGCATGTGACACTGCTTCTGTCCGTCATCCCTCTTTGCGTAGGCGTCGTTTTGGGAATCCCCATCGCCGTGGTCAGGAAATTCCACCTGCGCGTCGTCTCACAGGCGGTCAGCGCCCTAATCCCGGCCTTGAGAGGAATTCCGGTGGTGCTTTATATTCTCATCCTAAACTTTTTGATTTTGAAACCCCTGGACAAGCTATCGGAATATTACGACTGGGCGGACCGGCTGCGGTTGATGGATAAAATCTACATCGGCATCGTCGCCATGTCCGCCTACGCTGCGGTGGTCATATCCGAAACCCTGCGCGGCGCGTTGAACTCCGTGCCGGATGGACAGTACGAGGCTTGCGTTTCCGTGGGGTTGACGCGATTCCAGGCGTTGCGCCGGATCATTATGCCCCAGGCGCTGGCGTTTGCCGTCCCCGTGCTCTGCAACAACTTCATCGGGCTGATAAAAGGCTCTTCAATTGTCTACGTGATCGGGATACTCGACGTCCTAAACGGGGCAATGACCTCGGCGCAGATCAACTATCGCTTTCTGGAGGCCTACATCGCGGCGGCACTGGTCTACTGGGCCCTCTGCATCGCCGTGGAACGTGGCTCCTGGCTTCTGGAAAAGCGATTCAAACGGCATTGACAGACAAAAAGAAAAGAATTGAAAGTATGAATTGAAAACATGAATTAAAAGCATGAAAAGAATTAACAGACAAAAATACAAGAGGGACGGAAAATATGATTCGAGTGAAAGGCGCGCGCAAATCGTTCGGAAAGAACGAGGTCCTCAAGGGGGTGGACCTGGACGTGAAGAAGGGTGAGGTGGTGGTGATCCTGGGTCCTAGCGGCTCAGGGAAAACCACGCTTCTGCGCTGCATCAACTTTTTGGAGAACGCCGACGACGGTGAGCTGAGCATCGGAGACCTCACAGTCCGATTCAAGCACGCCGCTAAGAAGGATATTTTGCGCGTTCGAAGGAGGACCGCGATGGTCTTTCAGAGCTACAATCTCTTCAACAACAAGAACGCCATCGAAAACGTCATGGAGGGGCTCGTGACGGCGAGAAAAGTTCCCTTCGCTGAGGCCTACGAAAAGGCGCGAAGAGAGCTGGACAAAGTGGGCCTAAGCGACAAGTACGAGTTCTACCCCTCTCAGTTGTCGGGGGGCCAACAACAGCGTGTGGCCATCGCGCGTGCCGTCGTTTTGAACCCCGAGGTGATCCTCTTCGATGAGCCGACCTCCGCCCTGGACCCGGAACTGGTGGGTGAGGTGCTGGCGGTGATGCGCGCCGTGGCCCAGGAGGGCATCACCATGGTGGTGGTCACTCACGAAATGTCCTTTGCCCACGACATCGCCGATCATGTGGTCTTTATGGACGGTGGGGTCATCGTGGAGGAGGGGACGCCGAGGGAAATCTTCAGCAAACCGAAAGAGCAAAGAACCCAGCAATTTTTGGATAGGATTCTCTTGAAGTACGACTACTCGATATGACGAGGCATCGAAAAACGATAAAGCGAGGTTTTGAAGATGAAATATTGCGAAAAATACCGTAAAGAACGCTGTCGAGCCTACGGCACGGAACACGAAATGGAACACGAAATGGAACACGAACAATGAGCGATACGCATCCTCTGAACTGCGCGAATTGCGCGGTGGGTAACTGTGGGAATCTGAAGAAGGCGTTTCCCGATTTTTGTCTGACGACCAACACGCCAAAGGAAACCGTCGAAAACGCGCTCCAGCGTTACCTCAAAAGCCCGAAGGACCGAAAGATCGCCCTCACGTCGGCGGATATCGAGTCCAGCTACTACGGCAGGGCCACGCGAGTGGAGGAAACCCTGATCTTCGTCAAAAAAATGGGATACAAGAAGGTGGGAGTGGCCACCTGCGTGGGGCTTTTGAGCGAGTGCAACCAGTTCGCGAAGATCGCGAAGGCCAAGGGTATCAACGTCTACGGCGTGGCCTGCAAGGTGGGGGCTGTGGACAAGACGGTGATTGGCCTGGCGGAAGAGCAAAAACTGTTGCCCGGCGCCCACGAGTCCATGTGCAACCCCATTCTTCAGGCCGAGCTTCTAAACGAGTGGAAGACGGAGTTCAACATCGTCATGGGGTTGTGCGTGGGGCACGACAGCTTATTCATCAAACACTCGAAAGCGCCGGTGACTTACCTGATCGTGAAAGATAGGGTTCTGTGCCACAATCCCGCCGCGGCTCTCTACAATACAAACACCTACTATCGGCGGCTCCTGGATTCAGAATTGCCCTCGCCCCGTCGTGTAGACAAAGGGTAGACAAAAAGTAGATAAAGAGTAGACAAAAAGTAAACAAAGAAAGGTAAAGCAAACATCATCTATCTAATCAAAGGGCAGGCCATACTGTCGGTTCTGCCCTCAAGTTTTTCGTCCCGCAGTTATCAAATCACAAAATCACACGCGGTTGCGCGTTATAAATTGGTTCCTATGTCCTTTATCACGTCCTCGGATGTTTCCGCCGCGAGGCCCTGCTTTTTGCGCTCGTATCGTGCCAGGAAATCGACCAGCAACGGACAGAGAAGCGCCGTGATGACGATGGAAGCGCCCACCTGTATCGTGGCAGCGGCGGCGTAAGGCGCGAAAGACGGGTCCACGGCGGCGAAGGCCGCGGGCGTTCCTGCTGCGTTGCCCGCCGTCGTGCCCACAGCCGCCCCCACCGCGTCGTTTTTGCGCAGGGACTTCGGCACCAGCCATTTATAGGCGAAATAACTGCCCACTCCGGTGACAAACAACGTCAGAAGCCCGAGGATAATTCCGGGTCCGCCTGCTTCGACGAGCTGGTTCAGGTTGAGGCCCGCCCCCAGTGGGAACGCGAAAAACGGAATGGCGATCATGATTCCGGGCGCAAGGAACTTACGAATGTCGTCGTCCAGGTTGCCGAGGATCATGCCGATGATGATGGGCACAACCACCGCCACCAACGCGATCCAGGGGATATTGGCCAAGCCGGCTACGCCCATAAAAAGCATTTCATAAAACGGCCCGTCGTTCGTCGAAAGTATCGCAAGAGCCCCCACGTCCGAGTCGTCGCCGTAACGTGAGGCGAGTGCCGCGAAAAGGCCGCCGTTCGAGTTGGACATTGCGGAGATCAGCGCCAGCGGTGTCAGGCCGAGCCACGTGGCGTGCTGCCCCAGAAGCCTCCCGACGATAAGGGCGGGGATCACCCCAAGCAGAACCTTGCTGACGTTGAGGAGAATACCCTTCCAAAGGGCGACTCCCGCGGTTTTTATGGTGATCTGCGCTCCGCTGCAGAAAAGCATCACGGCGATCAACGCCAACGCGCCGTTCTTGAAGAGCGCCGTCGTGAAGCTGCCGATATTGAGCGACTCCGGCGCAAAAGTATTCACCAGACACCCCAGAATCAAAAACACCACCATAAGACCGCCTGGAACTTTATAAATTGTTTTGAGAATCGGAATTCTGCCCATAAAAAGCACCTTCCTTTATTTATTCGATTATTTATTCGATTATGACGGATACCCCGTCCGGTATTACCGTTACTGAAGCGTCTTTTTTACCCAGCAGCTCCTCCGCTTTCGCCACCGCGTCCTGGAGCGACGCCGCCGGAATCATGTTCAAG
>JAIRYN010000042.1 GCA_031267575.1 Synergistaceae bacterium
TTCGCAACAGACTCCAGATGCCGCGATGGCGATTGCCAGCCACTGGATTTTTCCAAGTCGTTCCTTAAAAATTACGACTCCAAACAAGATGCTGACTAGAGGGTTTATGAAATAACCGAGGCTGCTTTCCAGTATTCTGCCGTCATTGACCGCCCATATATAAATACCCCAGTTGGCGGTGACGGTCGCACTCGACAACATCAACATCGAAAGCGCGCGCCGACTCGACCGGAACAGCGAAACGATTTTCGAGCCTTTACGGGTTACGGCTATCAGAAAAAATGAGAACACGCACGACCAAATTGCCCGATGCGCTAATATCTCCATAGAGTTCACCGAGCCCAAAGCCTTCCAATAAACAGGCATCACTCCCCAAAAAACATAAGTCGCGAGTATCGCCCACGCGCCTCTCGTAGTTTCTTTCATGCCGCCAAATCCGCCTCGTCCCGCACAGAAGTTTATTTTCTAATGTATTTCATTCTATCTATTTCATTCTACCTATATCATTCGCAGCCAAACTGTCGCGGCTTCATTGCGGGGAACCTCCATTTCCTTGCCGTCCACGGAAACGCGCAAAGAACCCGTCGAGGAGGCGTCGAGGCAGACAATACTCGTTCCTGACATAAAACCCTTGTCCTGTAAGTATTTACGCAATTTTTCATCGGCGGTCAGGCGGATCACCACGCCTTTCTGTCCCTTTCTCAGCACGGAAAGGGGATTAGGCAGCAAGACCTGTGTTTCCATCGCGTTAAAAAGTTCATCAACCCAGGGTTCTTTATCGGCTCTGGCGCGCCTAAAGAACTCCAACATAGCATAGAGCCTGTCGTCCGTCACAATATCCATATAGTGTTCCATGCTACACGCCATCTCGGAAGAACGATCCCTGTCCACTCCCAAAAGTTCATGGAAAAACGCGCGCAGCCCTTCGTGCCGGCGGTAAACCAAAAGGCCCTTCTGACGTCCCTCCGCGGTAAGGTGAAGGGAACCATAGCGCTCATGGTTCAGCATTTTTGCCTCTACCAGCTTTTGCACTGTAACCGTAACCGTACCCTTGGTGATTCCCAAGCGTTCAGCAAGATCGGTGACGGTGACGTCCCGACCGGTGCTTTCGAGAAGAAAAATTTCCTCTAAGTAATCCTCGATGCGAGCAGTTATCATCAATAAATCTCCTAAATTAAATAAATCTCCTAAATAAATCTCCTAATTTGAAATGTCGCTCTCTTTGTTGGCTCCAAGAACACGGCGCTAATATGATTCCACATCTGGCTCAGAGTTTCGCTCAAATGAATACCGGAACACGATGAACATGATGAACACGATAAATCAAGGACTTCGTTCTTCGGTTTGTCGACTTCCGATGAAGTCCTCATTTCCTTCCTTTGAAGTCTTCATTTCCTTCTAATATGGCTCCCGACACAACTCGTTAATCATAATTTGAGATTGCTATCATCCTAATCTGATAAAAGTGTTTTGTCAACAGCGAAAAGCTGCGGCAAAGATAACTTGCCCTATCTGGGCACACCTCTTGTAGAGTATTGCTACGCTTTCGTGGTACACTCGCGGCTCTGGACCCTATGTAACTTGATTGCGTTCATTTTGCGGATATTTTGACAGTGGAATAAATCTGTCGAAACTGAAAATAACGTAAAAAATTTGGAATGTCGCTATTGCTATAACCCCGATGTGATGACGGTATCAACACTTTTGAGACCTTTGACCTTGCTCAGCAAGTCGACAAAGGCTTTAACGTGGGAGGCGTCGCCCTTCAGAACGATACACTCCAAGCAGGTATCGTGGTCTACGTGAACGTGGGTCGTACAAACGACATTCTCTCCATGATCGTGTTGAACAGCGGTCAAATCCTTGGAAATGCAGGGAGCATGGTGGTTGTACATTAAAGTCACCGTTCCATAAACTTGGCCTTTTTCCTCCTGCCAGCGTTCCTCGCTGATATAGCGTCGTATCAATTGGCGTATGACGTCCGAACGGTTGTCTTTTCCGACACGTTCTAACCGAAGATCGAACTCCGCAAGGACATCCTCTGGAACGGTTACCCCGAAACGCGCGAGTTTTTTCGCCATGTCCCTCATCCTTTCTTCTCAAACGTTTTCATCGCGAAGGTGGTGCCAGAGGCATCATAAGGCCATAAGGCACCAATATTTCATATTTCAAAAGATCAAGGGCTCACCCGATAATTTTCGGGCACAGGTGGCTTTTCTGTTTCATCGGCGTATTCCCTCGAACCATTTTTTTCGCCTGGTTTTTTCGCCGGAACCTTCTCCAGCCTCATCCGTCGTTGAACGCTTGTTGGATTGGCTCGAGTTTTCTGTTGTGGTCGCGTCCGTCGAGAAGACCGTTTGGCTGGAAAAGGAAGAAGATGATGAGGGGGAGGGCGAAAAAAGTTGATGTTCGCGTAGTTTTTCGTAGCAGATGATTCCTCCACCGCCAAAAAGAGCGGTCAACAAAAACCACCCCAAAAGCCTGGAGATGAACGCGAAAACAAAACCGGCAAAGCTCAAGACCAAACCCAACATGCAGATAAACATGGGCGTGAAGATCAGCAGAAGGAGCGATCTATCTTTAGCGTTGCCACGATGCCATTCCATAAGAATAAAATTGAAGCCCATAAATAAATTAGACGGCCAGAAATATTTTAAAAAACGCGACCATGAACGATCCCACAAGGCGCTCCCCCCAGAAATTCATTTGAGTTCTACTGAAATTATATCGGATTATCTTCTAAATGTGCTCATTCGATTGCCTAGCTACGAAACTTGGGTTAGGATAAAACGCAAGAGTTACTATATGATAACGAAGGCGTGATGGATGTGACGGACAAATGGAAACTGTCCCCCGACAAATTGCGGAAGGTAACGGACCCGAAAAGCTGGCATTTCAAAACCACCGAAGAACTTAAATCAGCCAAAAGTCTCATCGGCCAAGAACGTGCCGTCGAATCTATTTCTTTCGGCCTTGATGTTCCCAGCAGGGGTTATAACATTTTTGTGACGGGCTACCCGGGTAGCGGTCGCACCAGTTACGCGCTGGAGCGTTTGGGAGCGCGCGCGAAAACCACTCCTGCGCCCGACGATTGGGTTTACGTCTACAGCTTCGACGAGCCGGGGGAACCCCTGGCGATGCGGCTTTCAGCGGGACGCGGCAAGGACCTTTGTACATCGTTGGAGGAGCTGGTCAATGAACTCAAGGTCACTATCAGCAAAGCCTTCGAGAAAAGCCAGTACGAGGACGCCAAAGCCCAGTTCGTCAAGGTATTTCAGGAAAAAGCCGGAACGATTATGGACGAACTCAAAGCTTGGTCGGCGGAAAAGGGATTTTCCTTGAAACGAACACCTCAGGGGTTTGTCAACATTCCCTTGATCGAGGTCCAAGACGAAGAAGGCAAGACGGTGGTCCGCGAGATCCAACAGGAAGAATTTGAGGCTCTGAGCGACGAGAAGCAAAAGGCCTATCAGACCACCTCGGAAGAAGTCTCCCAAAAGACCCTGTTGTCCCTGCGACGCATCAGAGACATGGAAAAAGAACTGAAAGAGGAGATCGGCAAGCTGGAAGCCGAGATCTGCAGATCCGCCATCGAACCCTACCTTTCGGATATCCGGGAGAAGTACGCGGATAACGAAAAACTCTCCAAGTGGTTCGACCGACTGGCGGAGGACATTATCGAAAACTTCGGGGCTTTCGTCACGTCAGTTCGGGACGAGTCGGCTGAGGTGGACTTCAGCCGTTACGCGGGTAATTTGTTTGTCAGCAATGATCCGAAGGCTGGCGCGCCTGTTGTTTGGGAGACGAACCCCACATATTACAATCTGGCGGGAAAGGTCGAGTATGAGAGCCGGCAGGGCTATCTCTACACGGACTTTCGGCGCATCGTGGCCGGGGCCTTCCACAAGGCGAACGGCGGTTTCCTGGTTCTCGACGCCGAAAAGGTTTTGATGAACTTCATGTCATGGGAGGCCATCAAGCGCGTTTTACGGACAGGAGAGGCCAGCATCGAGAACTTGGGTGAGCAATACGGGGCCATTCCCGTTTCTTCCTTGCGCCCCACTCCAATCCAAATGGACCTAAAGGTCATCATGGTGGGAACCCCCTATATCTATGAGTTATTGCAACACTATGACCCCGAGTTCCAGAAGATTTTCAAGATCAAAGCGAGTTTTGACTTCGATATGCCGCGCAACAGGAAATCGGAGAGGGAAATGGCCTCCTTCGTAGTGAACGTGATCCGAGAGGAAAAATTGATGCCCTTCGATGCCTCTGCTGTTTCCGAAATTTTGGAGTGGTCCAGCCGTGCCGCCGACGACCAAGAGCTTTTGTCGGTCGAAGTGGGACGGATTCGGGAACTGATTGTAGAGTCTCACGCTTGGGCCAAAACGGAAAAGGCGGGGCAAGTTGGCGAAGATCACGTTCGTAAAGCCATTCGGCACAAAAAATACCGCTCCAGTCTCTACCAAGAGAAGCTCGTTCGCGCTTTCACCACCGGAGTCCTGCGAGTGGACACGGAAGGGGAGGTCGTGGGGCAGATCAATGGGCTCTCCGTTATTGACCTCACGGACTACCGTTTCGGGCACCCTTCGCGCATCACGGCCAATGTTTACATGGGTCAAGAAGGCGTGATCAACATCGAGCGGGAGGTGAAGATGACCGGCCCCATTCACAACAAAGGCCTAATGATCCTCTCCAGCTACCTGGGACGTATGTACGCGCAGGATATGCCTCTTTCCCTGTCGGCTCGCCTGACCTTCGAGCAAAATTATGGCGGCATCGAAGGCGACAGCGCTTCATCTACGGAGTTGTACTGCCTGCTCTCGGCTCTTTCCGGCCTGCCCTTGAAACAGGGCATTGCTGTCACGGGGTCCGTGGATCAATTTGGGAACGTGCAGCCCATCGGCGGCGTCAACGAGAAAATCGAGGGCTTTTTCGAGTGTTGCAAACTCAAGGGCTTTTCACCACGGGGCGATCAAGGTGTGATGATTCCCCGGCAAAATGTGAAGCATCTCATGCTGGATCACGAGGTCGTCGAGACCGTAAAGGAGGGGAAGTTCTCCATCTGGGCTGTGAGTACCATCGACGAAGGGATCGAAATCCTAACAGGAGTGAAAGCGGGGAAACCCAACAAGAAGGGGTTCACTTCGAACTCCGTGCACGCCAGAGCGAAAGCCCGTTTGAAAAAGCTGCTGGAAGATAACGCCAAATTACGCAAGGAACTGACGGGTGGTATGGACGTAGATAAGTACGAAGATAAAGATTCGGACGAAGTCTAAGGAATATAGTAAAATATAGAAAAATAAATATGGAGGTGTATGCGTAATGACAAATATGAATCCCACGATTTCTGTCTACGCCGCTCGTATCGAAGCTATGAACGCTTTTTTACGCAGAGTCCATCAATGGATGGCGGCGGGGTTGATTTTAACGGCCGTCACGGCTCATTGGATCGCGGCAAGCCCTTCGATGATTCGGGCAATCTATGGGTCAAGTGTTTGGTTAATTCTTGTAGTGGTAGAGTTGGCGTTGGTATTCGCGCTGAGTGGGTTGATCAATCGTATCAGCGCGACGACCGCTATGGGGATCTTCGTGGTTTACAGCATTTTGAATGGGGTGACGCTATCCGCCGTGCTTCTAGCCTACACAGGGGAGTCGGTATTCAGTGCCTTCCTGACGGCGGCGGGCATGTTCGGGGCCATGAGCGTCTATGGACTCTACACGAAACGCGATCTTTCCACTTGGCGCAGTCTTCTGGTCATGGGGCTCTGGGGGCTTCTCATCGCGCTGGTTGTCAATATGTTTCTGCGTAATGGAGTCGCCGATCTCGTCATTAGCTTCATAGGTGTGTTTGTCTTTCTCGGCTTGACCGCTTACGACACGCAGTACCTCCGGGATTTAGGCGGACAATTAGACCTGGAGGGCCAGGACGAGACCGGACGGAAACTGGCAATCATGGGGGCTCTACGTCTTTACCTTGACTTCGTCAACTTGTTCATTTATCTTCTGCGCATCTTCGGAAAACGACGTTAAAGAAACCTAAAGAGACAAGATAAAATCATCGTAAGATTATAGAAAACTAAATAAGAGTAGAAAACTAACGGTCTCTCGAACTTCTAGGATAAAAGGAAGTTCGGGAGACTGTTGTCCGCGAAGAATGTTCTATCCTGGTGAAAACCCAGTGTTTATTTTTTAGAGTTCGCGGCTATTTTTAAATGTTGATCGTCGGATTGTGTAAGACATTCCGCCCCGGTTTCGGTGATGAGATAATCGTCCTCGACACGCAAACCACCCCAACCTTCGATGTAGATTCCCGGTTCTATCGTGACCACGTCTCCCGGTTTCAGGACGTCTTTCGAGAACGGCGACAAACGCGGCGTTTCATGAACTTCAAGGCCCAGGCCATGTCCGAGCCCGTGAATGAAGTTTTTCCCATAGCCAGCGTCATCAATGACCTTACGCGCGACGGCATCTACTTCCTTGCCAGAGACTCCTGGACGGAGGACACTTGCCGCGTCGCGATGGGCTTTCACCAGGATTTGATCGATCTTGATCGCCTGCTTTTGAGCTTTCTCAACGGCAAAGTTGCGCGTAATATCGCACATGTAGCCATCCACCATAGCGCCATAGTCGAGGGTTACAGTATCCCCCACCCCAAAAGCTCTTTGGGTCGCGCGGCCATGACACATAGCTCCGCGTTCACCTGATGCCACGATAAAACTGTCATGCGCCCACCCTGTTTCCGCTCCTGCTATTTTTATTTCGTGAAGCAGGTGGCTTCCAAACTCCACCTCTGTCATACCGACACGCGCCTGAGTCAACATCTTGTCATAAGCTTGACGGGCAATGAGGCTGGCTTTTTTGATAGCCTCTACCTCAAAAACGTCTTTGGCGCGTCGCAGAACGGGAATGAAAATCGACGCGTCTTCCCAGTTCGTCGAAACCTTTTTCAAAACCCCCTCCACGATATTGTAGGAGAGTTTTTCTCCCTCGAACCCCACGGATTTGTAGCCGTTTTCGGAGACCACCTTGGCAATAAACTCCACCAGAGGACGTCCCGTTTGAATGGTCAAAGCGAAAGGAGACTGAAGAGCCGCTTGAGTTTGATAGCGTCCATCTGTGACCAACCTCTCACCAACGCCGTCAATGATCAACGCGGCGCTACTGCCCCGAAAGCCCGAAATATAATGACAGCTTTCGGTATTCTGATGTTCGAGAACAAGCAAAACAAACGCGTCCATTTCTCTTTCTCGCATTAAAACCCGGAGTTTCTCCACTCGACCATGAATGATGTCAAACCGCATCTACATAGACCTCCTACTTTAATTACTAATTCGGAATATAAATACATAGGATTATAATTCTGATGGGTTATTTATTAAGTTCTTTTGAGTAAAGCTTTTTCATTTCTTTTTCCCTGCGTCGCGTATGCTCTTTCCACCAGGCGCTCTCCAAGGCTTTGACAAGTTCCTTACGCTGTTCACGCCACATTAGTGCCGCCATACCCTCGGATAAAGCGCTCAAATCAGCATCAATATCCACAGGACGCTTATGGATTGTAAATTTTTTCCCATCGTAAGAAACAACAGAACCATCATTGAAAGGAATATAGACTCTCATCCGTCCTCCTCTCTCGCGCCCGGTTCTCAGAATTTAAGAGGCAATTTCACACTCATGTGTTGGGCGACATCGCCGTTGCTATAAAAGTTGTTTTGGGTTTCGTCAATTTTGAACCCCAAACCATAATAAAGCGATAATGCCGCAAAATTGGAAGCGCGCGCCCTCAGTATAAGCGTTGAAAAACCCAAATTGATCCCGCACTCGGCCACAGCGACCACCAATTGAGCGCCAATACCACGTCGCTGGTACTCTGGCAAAACCACCAGATTCATCAGCAAGGCTTTTCCTTTATCATCACCCCAAACGGCGTATCCCAACAATTTATCATTTACAGCCGGAGCGAAAGCCCCCAAGTAGGAGAATCGAGCGTCTCCCACAAGAAGATCTTGTTTGACAAGACGCTCCGGCCAAGGATAAGGAGAAGTTCGGTCAATTTCCAAAACTTGTGTTAGATCGTTTTTCGTGCAAAAACGGATATCCGTCAGAAGCACAAAACTAAAGTCCTCGATCGATCGTCTGGTTCCTGTCTGGACCGACCCCGATCAATTTGATAGGCACGCCCACTCGTTCTTCAATATAAAGGACGTAATTTCGCGCGGCTTCGGGCAAGGCCTCGAAGGTGACGCACTCTGAGATATCCTCGCTCCAGCTCGGTAGGGTTTCAAACACCGGGCGACATTCCTCCAGAACATGAGCGCTACCATTGAAGGCATCTGTCCTTGTTCCGTTCAGATCATAGGCTGTACAGATTTTTATTTCGTCCAGACCGGTCAAGACATCCAGTTTCGTCAGGGCAATCGCGTCGACGCCGTTCAGTAACATGGAATAACGTACCCCCACCAAGTCCAGCCAACCACAGCGACGCGGTCTTCCCGTGGTAGCTCCAAATTCTCCGCCCTTAGCGCGCAAAGATTCCCCCACCTCACCTTTATCTTCCGTGGGCATGGGGCCCTCCCCTACTCGCGTGGTATAGGCCTTGACGACGGCAACCACCCGGTCGATACACGACACCGGCAGTCCCGTTCCCGTCAACCCTCCAGCGGCGGAAGTCGAGGAACTCGTGACATAGGGATATGTCCCATGATCAATGTCCAGTAAAGTCGCCTGGGCTCCCTCCAACAAGACGTGTTTTCCCTTACGGACAGATTCTTGCAGAAGGCTTGTGGCGTCTCCGACATAGGGCGCCAGAGCTTTGCCCCATTCCAACGCCGGCGTAAAAGTCTCGTTCAAAGGCAACGGATTTTCGTTGTAAAGTTTCGTTAAAATCCGATTTTTTTCCTCCAAAATTAAAGTCAGTTTTTCCCGCAAGTGATCCTTATCCAGTAGGTCCTCCACGCGAAGGCCGCTGCGGGCGTATTTATCCACATAGCAAGGGCCGATCCCACGGCCGGTGGTGCCAATTTTATGCCCTTTCCCCCGAAAAGTCTCCTGAGCTTTGTCGAGGATTTTGTGATAGGGCATCACCACATGGGCGCGAGAGCTCACGACCAAACGCGCACGATCTTGCCTCTGCTCCCGCAGTTCATCCAGTTCTTTCAAAAACTGTTGGGGCTCGAAGACGACCCCGTTGCCAATGACACAAAGTTTCCCCGGATAAAGCATCCCTGAAGGCAAAAGATGGAAAACGATCTTCTTCCCATCCACGATCACGGTATGCCCCGCGTTGGCCCCTCCTTGATATCGGACGAAGACATCTACGTCTCCTCCCATTACGTCTACGACTTTCCCCTTGCCTTCGTCTCCCCATTGGGCTCCGATAAGAATATCCACCTTGCCCTTCAAAATCATCCGCCCTTTCTCGCTCTTGCTCTTCTAGTTCTTATTTAATTCTTATCTAACTTTTATCTAACTTTTATTTAACTTTTATGAGAAGCCGTAGCCGTCGGTTTCAATGTTTTCTTTCTCAGTTCCGAGATCGCTCGTTGCAACTGCGCGTCCTTCACATGATCTCTATTCAACTGCCCCTCCACTTCGATGGACGGCGTCAGGCCAACATGGTCGATCACCTTACCAGAGGGCGTGTGATAGCGGGCGATGGTCACGTATATGCCCGATCCATCCGTCAAATTGAACAGCGTCTGCACCGAGCCTTTTCCAAAGCTCTTTTTGCCGACCGTTACCGCCCGCTCTCTGTCCGCTAGTGCCCCCGCCACGATCTCCGACGCGCTGGCACTACCCTCGTTGATCAGAACGGCCATGGGCATGTCGGTCAGATGGAGAGCGGAATTTGCGTAATATTCCTCGTTGGACTTCTCGACCCGCCCCCGTGTTCCCACGACAAGGCCACCATCCAGGAATAAACTGCTGACGTTAACGCAAACGTTGAGCAACCCACCACCGTTGTTGCGCAGGTCCAGAATCACCGCTCTGGCGCCTTGATCGATCAAACTTCGTATCGCTTCCTCGGCTTCCTCATCCGTTTTCTGCTTGAATTGAGTCAACCTCAAATAACCGATATCGTCCGACAATATCTCATGCCTGACCGATTTAATTTTAATGATTTCGCGCATGAGATCGAACTTCAGTAGTTCTTCCTCGCCGTCGCGGCGTATCCATACGGTCACCGAGGTGTTGGGTTTACCGCGCAGACGTTTCACGACCTCCTGAGAATCCCATCCTAGAGCCACCTCGTCGCCTACCTTGACGATTTGATCCATCGGTTTCAGTCCAGCTTTTTCGGCGGGAGTGTCTTCAATGGGGCTGATGACCAATATCTTACCGTCTCGGTCTCCAATATACATCCCCAACCCGCCATACTGGCCTTCCATCTCTAGTTCTTCATCCTTCAATTGTTCGGGGGACACAAAACGCGTGTAGGGATCCTTCCAGGACTCCACCATGCCTTTGATTGCGCCCTGGACCAGTTGGTCCTCTCCTATAGGCGTCAACTCCGCGTCCACCTGATAGGTTTCAATGATCGCTCTCGCTTGACGCACCAACCATAAAGATTTCGCGCTGAAAGGCGATATTCTTTCCAAATCGGAGATGTCTGCGGCCCCCGCGGAACCGATCGCGAAATCATCAGATTTCAACACCATCCATATGGTGAATATTACCAATAACCCGCCCAATAATATCTGGAGTTTCTTGAAACGATTGCTTCCGTTGTTTCCACTACTGTTGCCATTCATTGCGGAAAAACACCTTCTCCCCATAATCACAACGCCGTTTCTCTTCGACTATGGTCGTTGTGGTCGTGTCCATGTGCCCATCGTCGACGCGTGCATAGAGCACATTATACGCTTGCGTAATTTCAACACACAAGTCGCCTCTTACCGAAAATTATGTTTTTTTCAGATAATCCAAAGGGTTTTTGGCAGATTCCCCTACTCGAACTTCAAAGTGCAGGTTATAACCCTCTGAGGTTCCCGTATTACCTACCGTACCGATGACCATGCCTTCCTCCACAGCGTCTCTTTCCTTTACCCGAGTTGAGGCTAAGTGGGCGTACACCGTGGAAATGTTCCGTCCGTGGTCGACGATGATGACCTGGCCGAAACCCCGAAGCCATCCCTCGAACAACACCTCACCCGGCCCCGCCGCTTTGACAGCAGCGCCCGACACCGCGCGGATATCGATCCCTGAGTTAAAAGACTTTGTTTTGAAAACCGGGTGCACTCGTGAGCCGTAAGGAGCGGCAATCGGGCCACGGACCGGCCACTCCAGCATAGAATCTCGGTCAAGGCTGGGATAGTTTCGAACCGGAGAGCTTTCTACCCTGTTCTTGCCTTGATTGTTGCCTTGATTATTAAATTGACTATTAACTTGATTATTGCCTAAACTGTTGCCTGGAGCTTTGTTAGGTACTTCCTCTATCTCGCGGTCTTTAATCTCACGATCTTTTTTCTTGCGCATCAAAGCGAGGATAGTACGCCCAATCTCTTGTTGGGCTCGTTCTATTTCCTTCGCGGCGGCCTCGGCCTTGTAGCGTTCCCGTTGGACTCCGGACAAAATCGTGTTGGTTTCATCAATAGAAGAGCTGTACTTTTTGCGCTGGAGGTTCAGTTCCTGAGTCCGCGCCGACAATTGCGCGTTATTCTTTTCCATAGCCCGTTTGCCTTGTTCCAACTCCTCCATTTTAGCCAGCAGCGCGTCAATCACTACCTGGTCGTACCGAGAAAGCCGCTCCAAAAGATAGGCCGAAGCCACGGCTTCGTGGGTATTTTCCGCGGAAAGCAGTAGGTTCAGTCCCTCCCTGGAGCCGTACTTGTACATGCTAACTAACCGAAACCGTAGTTCTCTCACCAACTCGTCCACCTTGAGAGACGTCACCGCGATTTCCTTGTTCAACTCGGCCATGGATTTTTGAAGTTTGTTCGACTGGAGTTCCAGGAGTTTGATCTGTTGCTGCGCCACTTTAGAGTTTTGCTGCAAACTGGTAAGCCGCCCCAGGAGAGTCTGAGCCTCCTGAGATTTTTTCTTGGCCATTTCGTTGTACCGCTGTATTTTTTTATTCAAGTCATCGCGTGCTTTTTCTTGTATCCTGATCTCGTTCTCCAGGTCCACGACCGGCGCGCTCCAGCCCATCCATGGGCAATAGAAAAACAACGCCGATACGAAAAAGATTCTCAGGATTTTCTTCACCGAATCCTCACTCCTTTCAAAATCCATGCGTTCTCAGCGTTTGAGATAGTCTAGAGGATTTTTCGCGGTGCTGCCGACGCGTACCTCGAAGTGAAGGTGATAACCCGTCGTCGTTCCTGTGTTGCCCACCGTCCCGATAACGGTCCCCGCGTTGACCACCGTCCCTTCTTTAACGCGTGTGGAGGACATGTGTGCGTAAACGGTGGAGTAATCGCGCCCGTGATCGATGATGACCACCTGGCCATACCCCCTCATCCAGCCCTCAAAAAGAACCTCGCCGGGAGCCGCAGCCTTGACAGGTGTTCCTCGAGGAGAGGAAATGTCCATGCCCGAGTGGAAAGTCTTCGTCTTGAAAACCGGATGTACGCGGGACCCAAAAGAGCTGCTCATAGGACCACGTAGAGGCCAATCGAACATAGACCCTCTTCCCTGCGTGATTCTTCCGGCCAAATAATCGACGCTCCCCTTTCCCCCGGCTTTCTTCGCCACCGCTTCCCGTTCTTTTTTTTGGCGCATCAGTGTCAAGATAGTCTGCCCAACCGCCTTCTGGGCATCTTCCATTTCCTTGGCCGCTCTCTCGGCCAATGCCTTCTGACGTCGAATATCATCTAAGTAGGTGTTCGTCTGCTTGATTGTGGAACTATATTTTTGCCGTTCCTGTTCGAGAGACTGAGTTCGCTGTTTCAGCCGGTTGCGATGTTCCTCCAGAGTCTGTTGGGACAGCGTGATTTCCTGTTTCTTAGCCAAAAGTTGACTGATTAGAAACTGATCGTGTTGGTTCAGCCTGTCCAGAAGGTAAATGGAGTCGAGAACCGCATGAGTAGTCTCGGCTGAAAAGATTAAGAGAAGTTCTTCGGAAATTCCGTACTTGGCGATATCGACCATGCGCTGCTTGAGACCGAATACCAAGTCGTCAATCCGATTCTTTGTCTCATCCATAACCTCATTTAAGATAGCAATGTCTTTTTGAAGTTTATTGATCTGGTATTCCAGAATGGTCATTTCCTGCCTAGCTTTTTCCGTAGCCTGCTGCGATTGGTCGATGCGCACCAGCAAGTCGTTTTCCTTGACCTTCATCTGTCGAATCGAATTTCGGTAAGATTGCAGCTTCTGGTCCAATTCTTTCCTCCGGCGTTCCTCCGCTGCTATTTTCACGTCGATATCCGATGCCGCCGCTCCCCACGCGATTCGTAGGTCACAAGCCACTATCAGCGTCAGGATGATTAACACCCAACAACTCATTTTCAGAACCTTGTCCGTCGTTTTTCCTTTCCGCACTACCGGCAAACCGATCCTTTCAGCGTACTAATACCTACTTATAACGAATAGATATATTTCGCATAGTATCTCTTTGACTATAAAGCCAAAGAAAAAACTGAATCTCGCAAAGCTCGTAGAAAGATTCCACGAGCGCCATCGTTTATAGCGGCTTCGTCGTCGAATTCATGAAACGCGTCACCACAATACCGCTGCACACCCAACCCAAGGTAGCGCCAAACGCCGTTAGCAGCACCCCAAACTTTCCGATCGTGCGCACGTCCCCCACCAAACTGAGGAAAGGCAGGCTCTCCTGCAAAAGACGGATGCCCGGCAAATAAGCCGACGTGATGCCCCCCACCGCGACGATGGATCCCAAAAGGGCCAAAAACGTCCCCTCCAAAACGAAAGGTGTGGCGATATAGCTACGGGTCGCTCCCACCAAAAACATGATGGCGATCTCCTCTCGCCTGGAGTAGAGAGAAATATGGATAGTATTGTAAACCACCAAAGACGTGATTATGATCGACAAGACGAACATTGCCATAGCGGCCTTGGACGCTATCCTGGAGATAGCGACGACTCGCTCCACCACCAGTCCAGCATAAACCACGTCCTCGATCTCAGGCATCGCCATCAACGTCCGCACCAAATGCGAAACCTCTGCGGCGCTGTTTACGCGAATCTCGAAGTTCCACGGTAGGGGGTTTTCGCCGATTAAATCCAGGGCGTGAGATTGGCTTCCCATTTTAGACTGGAGTTTCTTCAGAGTCTCCTCCGGTGAAAGAGCGGTTAAAGAGGCGACGGATTCCATGGCGCGGATCCGCTCCGCCAAATTTCCAACCTCACTGCCCTTTCTGATGTAGGCTTGAACCACCAGTTCGCTTTCCAGTCTTTGAAGCAAGTTCTGAACATTCATGGAAAAAAGCGTTGTAAGACCCAGAATCCACATCATCGCGGCCGCAGTGATCAGCGTTAGGAGGCTTAGGAAGCAATGTCTCACTAAGAGCCGACCCGTATCCCGCAGAACGTAACTAAAGACCGTCATCCAGAGCGTACCTTCCCGCGTGCTCGTCCCGCACGACCTTCCCCGCGTCCAGCTCAATGACCCGTTGCCGGTAGGAATCCACAATATATTGATTGTGGGTGGTCATGACGATTGTCACACCCGCCGCGTTGATCGCCAAAAGAATCTTCATGACCTCCGCGGAGGTACGAAAATCCAAGTTTCCTGTAGGTTCGTCCGCCACGAAAAGCGAAGGGGAATTGGCCAGAGCGCGGGCAATGGCCACTCGCTGCTGCTCGCCTCCCGACAGTTGAGGAGGCTTCATAAAACGTCGGCGCCAGAGTCCCACCTGCTCAATCACCTTGTTGGCGCGATACTCCACCATCTTTGGAGGAACGGACATGGCTTCCATCACGAAGGAGACGTTTTCCAGCACTGTAAGGTGAGGAATGAGTTTGAAGTCCTGCGCGACCAAACCCACGTCCCGTCGATAATAGGGAATATCGCACTGGCGCATCTTGCGTAGATTCACATCCCCCACCGAGACGGATCCCTTGGTAGGCAAAACCTCCCGTGTGATCATGCGCAACAGGGTGGATTTTCCCGACCCCGTAGCCCCCACCACGTAGACAAACTCCCCTTTGTCGATTTCCAAATACACATCTTTCAAAGCGGTAATATCGGGCTTGAATTGTTTGGTCACACCCGAAAATTTTATCTTCATCAGTAACGCTTTCCCCTTCTCGCTCTTGCTTTATGCATTTATCTGCTATCTGCGGCGCATCGTCCACGCTAACACGGCGGCACTGACAATATGGTCTGCTGTGAGTCCATAATACTCCTTCAGTTCTTCCGCCGACCCGCTTTGGCCAAAACCGATTTTTACGCCCACCGGATGCACGGAAACAGGATATTCTCGCGCGGCCAACCCCGCCACGATTTCGAAGAGGCCGCCCGGCAAAAAATGTTCCTCCGCCGTCACACAACACCCTGTGCGTTGTAGGGAAGATAAAACTAAACGCGCTGGGAAAGGATGAAGACAATAACAGTCTACCACTTCTACATCAATTTCTTGCTGGCACAAAACCTTCGCCGCTTTCAAAGCCTCGTACACCATGATACCACAAGCACAGATCGTTACCTGGGAACCTTCCTTCAGTATCCGACCGCCTCCGACACGAAAATCCGAGTCTTCCAGTTTGTAGACCAGCGGTTGTTCCGGCCGACCGAGGCGGGTGTAGGAGGGACCTCTAAGGGCGGCAGTCTCGCGCAGTAACGCCCGGGCGGACACGTAGTCGGAGGGAACCAAAAGAACCACGTTGGGAAGAGCTCTCATCAAGGCGATATCCTCCAGCATCTGGTACATCGCGCCATCCTCTCCCACCGTCACGCCCGCGTGGCTGCCCACCAGATGGACTCTCAGGCCAGGCAGTGCCACAGCCGAGCGGATTTGCTCGTAAGCGCGCCCAACGAGAAATGAGGCATACGCTCCAGCGTACACACAACGTCCCGCCATAGCCATGCCTGCCGCCGTCAGCACCAAATTTTGCTCCGATACGCCGAGATTCAGGTAACGGTCCGGGTATCGTTGTCCAAAGGCGACCCCTTTCGTGGAGGAGCCTACATCCGCGTCTAGCACGAATAAATCGGGATAGGAATCTGCCAAAGAGAGAAGGGCGTCCCTATAGGCGTCTCTCAGGCTTTTCTTCAGCGTTTCCGTCATTGACGCCCTCCCTCCAATTCTTTCAAGAGGCTGTCTGTGGTCTGGTGGTCGAGCACGACCTTGCCGTTTGAAGTTCCTCGTTCGAGGGATGGAATACCCTTGCCCCGCACTGTCTTAGCGATCACCACCCGCGCTCGGTCTTGGGGCAATGACGCGAGAGCTTCGTCCAGCGATTGCATGTCGTGTCCGTCCGCATTGACAGTGACCCAGCCGAAGGACTTAAATTTTTCCGCCAAGGGCTCCAGGGCCACGACCTTCTCCGTTTCCCCTTCCAATTGAAAGCCGTTTCTGTCGATAATGAGGGTTAGGTTTCCTAATCGATGGTGCGCGGCGACCATTAGCGCCTCCCACACCGAGCCCTCTTGTAGTTCACCATCCCCCGCCAAGCAAAAAACTCGGGCCGCCGGCACCTGAACATTGAGAGCCAAAGCCAACCCCAAAGCGATCCCCGGCCCCATACCCAAAGGACAACAAGAAACGTCAATACCCGGAGTCCGGCGATGATCCGCGAAAGCTTGAAGCGTACTACCTAACCGACGGTATTCCCAAAGGTCCTCATGATCGAAAAAATCATGCTCCGCTAGCGTCGCGTACAAGGCAGGACTTGCCGACCCCTTGCTGAGGACGAAACGATCCCGCTCTCCCCACAAGGGTTCTTTGGGCCGGATTGAAAGTACAACACCATAAAGCCACACCAAGATGTCGGCGGCGGAAAGCGAAGAGGTCATATGCCCGCTTCGGGCGACACCTATCATCCGAACCACATCACGCCGGACATCCAAAGCTCGCGCTTTTAGTTTCGCCAAAGCGACAGCGTCCATCATGAAACACCACTCTTTTGTCGAACTATAAAGCATACAGAAGCACACTATTAGATTTTATCGGGAAAAAACGATAATAGCAAATAGAGATAGAGTTAGAGATTAGAGATTAGAGATAAAAAGCAAAAACCTCGTCAATGTTTGATAAAACAGCCGCGTTTTGTTTCGGGCGATATTTCTATCGTTTCCGGCGTTTCCGGGCGTCATTATATAATTTTATCGAGATTCACAAAGATTTACGATGATATTTTTATGAAGATTTACGATGATATTTTTATATTGATGTTTTTATATTATGGAGGAATTACGATGAAACGTAATGTGCGGCAACAGGATCTTCTGAATTTTCATTTTTTATCCAATCCGAGCTTCTCTTCTGACGGTGGCCATATCGCCTTTCGCGTCTCACGGCCGAACGCGGAAAAAAACGGATATGATTCAGATATCTGGGTCCATAGTATCGAAAGCGGCGTCAATCGAAAAATGACGAGTTCGGGAACTGAAAAGTTTTTTTGCTGGGGTCATGACAGTACTTCTCTGGTTTTCGCGTCTAAAAGAAACGAAAAGAGCAATGCAAAGAGCAATGAAAAGAGCAATGAAAAAACCCCCCCTTCCTCGTCCTTTTATTTCATCGACCTCCAGGGGGGAGAGACGACGTTTCTTTTCAACGTGCCCCGTGCCGTCAGTGCCATCCGCGCCTTGGACGAGAGCCGTTATCTCTTGACGGCAGTTTACGAACCAGAGTACGAGAATCCAGAGGACGCCGATATCATGATTTTTGATCAAATTCCTTTCATGGCCAATGGTAAGGGATACATCGGCCAACAACGGACGGCCTTGGCGATCTACGACGCTCAAACCGGGAAACTTGATCGCCTGACCCCTCCCTTCATGGATGTAGCCCGCTATACATTGAACGGAAACAAAACCGAGGCCCTTGTAGTGGGGGTGGATTATCAGGATGTCAAACCATCAACGAACGCCGTCTACAAGTTGAATCTTTTCACAGGCTCAATGCGCTGCCTCAGTCCGGGATTATCTTTTACCTTTGCTCACGCCGCTTGGTTGGGAGGTACCGTTCTAGTCACAGGGACGAACCACGAGAAAATGGGGGTCAATGAAAACCTAAAGTTTTACGCTCTCGAAGAGGAAAAGCTGATCTGCTTGACACCCGACCTCGATAGTAGCTTGGGACACGCTGTCGTGGCGGACAGCCATTACGGATGTTCAGAACTGAGCGGAGCGTTTTCCCCACGCGCCCTCCCCTTGGCCAAAGAAAACACTCGTCAGGAAAGCGCGCGCTTCAAAGGACCCGTGTTCTGCGCGACGGACGTTATAAAGAGCCGGCTGTACGAGTTGAGCAAAAATGGACGGGCGGAACCGCTTACTTTCACCACGTCCGCCGTGGTTGATTATTGTGCGGAGGAGTCGGGGCGCGTGGCCTTCGTCGCCTACGAAGGACTCTATCCACCTGAACTTTACCTTTTGGATTCAGATCATGAATCAGGTAGAGAAAAACGCCTCACCGGCTTCAACCGCCCTTTGTTCGAGGAGTTGTGTCTGTCGCAGCCAATTCACGTCACCGTGGACAACGGTCAGGGCTGGAAGCTGGACGGTTGGTATATGAAGCCGACAAATTTTAGAGAGGGCGAAAAATACCCCACCTTGCTCCACATACATGGAGGCCCCAAAGCAGCTTTCGGAGACATTTACCATCATGAAATGCAGTGTTGGTCCGCCAAAGGGTACGCGGTGATCTACTGCAACCCCCGGGGTGGAGACGGGCGGGGAAGCGCCTTTCAGGATATACGCGGCCGTTACGGCGATCTCGACTACCACGACCTGATGGCTTTTACGGATTGGTGCGTCGCAAACTTGGACTTTGTGGACGGTTCCCGACTGGGGGTCACGGGTGGATCTTATGGCGGCTACATGACCAACTGGATCATCACCCAGACCAACCGTTTCAAGGCCGCCGTAAGCCAACGCGGTATCAGCAACTGGGTTTCCAAGTTCGGAGGGTGCGACATCGGCTATTATTATGTGGAGGACCAACACCTGGGAACCCCCTGGAAAACCCCGGAAAATCCCTGGAACGATTCCCCGTTGAAATACGTCGGCAAAGCGAAAACTCCACTCCTATTCATTCACTCTACAGAAGATTTTCGCTGTGAGTTGAATCAAGCCTTTCAGATGTTCACGGCTTTGAAAGCCCTGGGGGTGAAGAGCCGCCTTTGCGTGTTCAAGGGGGAAAATCACGAACTCAGCCGTTCTGGCAAGCCCCGCAACCGTCTGGCGCGTCTGCGGGAGATCTCTGACTGGTTCGATACTCACCTTTAACCTTGCTCCACTGCCGTCAATACCACTATCCACAATCGCTATCCACAAAAGCGAAAGCCGAATACATCCACATACATCCACGCTTTCGGCCTTCGCTTTTGTCTCATACCCGAATACCTACTCTTCCTAATTTTTACCCTATGCTTCTTCCTCTTCTTCTTCGATGCGTTCCAAAACGATTTTATAGCCGTTGGCCCCGTAGTCCAAAAACTTTTTGACGCGGCTGATGGTCGCAGTGCTTGCTCCCGTCAGTTGCGCGATCTGAGGATAAGTTTTGCTCTCGCTGAGAAGTCTAGCGACTTCCAGCCGTTGAGCCAGGGCTTTGACCTCTCCAATAGTCGCCACATCCTCAAGGAAGTTGTACATTTCCTCTCGGCTCTCCAACACTAAAAAAGCATCACACAGTTTGTCCGTCAGCGCATCTTTCCATTTTTCTGCCATAACGAGTCACCTCTCTTCCGATCCTTTCAGCGTACTAATACCTACTTATAACCTAGTAGATACGTTTCGCATAGTATTTCTTCGACTATGAAGTCAAAGAAAAAGCTGAATCTCGCAAAACTCGTAAAAACGTTCGAAAATATTCCACAAGCACCGTTGCTGACCTCATCATCTTTTGGAATTGCTTACCCTTTTTCTCAACATCCCTGGGCAAAATTTCTGAATCTACGCCGATTAAGGGATTGCAACCCATCTTTTTTGCTTTACAGTGTTTTTGAACTCTCGTCTCTTTCTTTAACCTGTTAAATAGTATACACGAATCGTAATAGATATTTTGAATCACTTTTTATTTTATATAATATTTTTGCACAGCGTAAAAGGGAAGAGTACCGATTTTGTGATACGTTAAGCGAACGGGGGAAATGATGAAAAAAAAGGTTTGGAATGTGACTATTGGGGAATTATTGGATGTGGAAGGCGTTGTCGCCGAAGATGTTCTATCGAAATCCCAGTCCGTGATCCTGCCAACGGGCGTGAGTGTGGCAGCGCTAAGGGAAACGAACCCGGAGATCGTGTCGTGCCTACTGAAACATGGTATCACACATGTGAAGGTGAAAAGCGTCCCCACGATCACAGCGGGGGAATTTCGGACGGCCTTGGGCTCTCTCGTCCCCTCTGTCGCGGAATTAAATCCACTTTTGACCCGGGTCGCCATTCACCAGTTTGGGGTGATCTACCGAAATATCGAGGACCGCGCCTTACGCGAACGGGGCGCTCGGACCATGATGACCATTGCCTCCTGCCTGCCTCGGGAGATTCGGCGCACACCGCAAATCACCCTCTCTCTGGTGGATACGGAAGAGCGAAAAAGGGAGCGTCCACATATTCATTCTATCAACGTGGCCCTTTTGACGGGGTATATCGCGCAAAGGCTTTTCCCCCTGTGGCCTTCCTTCGTAGAGGCTTGCGTCGTGGGTGGCCTTTTTCACGACGTGGGCAAGGCATTTTTTCCTCAGCTCCTCTGGGACAGAGAAGGGAGCGAAAAACACGAGGGAAAAGTCTTTCCTGGCGCGTCTAAAATTTTCAACTGTCATCCTCTATTGGGGGAAACTCTCATGAAAGATATGGGGATTCAGGATCTTCACATCTTGGGTGCCATCAGGTCTCATCACGAGAAATGGAGCGGAAGAGGTATCCCCGATCGTTTGGAGGAAGAGGCAATCCCCATGTCGGGCCGCATTGTAGCCGTGGCCGACGCTTTTGAAAACCTGACGAGTGAATTGCTGGAGGGATACTCCTGCCGCGGCGACCAGGCTATATCCAGAGTGATTGGCCTCACAAACTCCGATTTCGATAGCCGGGTTGTACGCGCTCTGCTCTCCGCCATCGGTCTCTATCCACCAGGAACGGTGGTCTTGTTGTCCGATCAGCGGGTGGGGATTGTTCTAGAGACGAAAGAGCGTGACTTGCTTTGCCCCCGGGTTCTGCTTTGCCTCGATGAACGGGGACGGCGCGTTATCCCCTTTGAAATCCTGAAAATTCGCAAGGAGGGTAAGGTCTATATCAAAGAAGCCTTGGACGACTTCGGAAAACGTAAACTCGAACCTTACGTTTCAAATATTAGGGTATAGGGCTGAAAAGTAAGCTATTACTGAAAGCTAATCTTTCAGAATCGACTAAGTATTTTCGCTTATTAAAAAATCAGACAATATTGAAGTTTTGGATGCTGAAGTACTTTCACCGCATCGCTTTTGACAAAAGAAAGAAGAAAGAAAAAAGAAAGAGCCGTTTACGATAACTTATAATAATTAGACGAACTTCTGGAAAAATCGGAGGCAGGCAATGTGGGTGAAGCGTCGGAGATATATTCCAAAGAGAGTGGACGCAAGTACTTATCTAATTTTACCTTGGGCGCAGACGATGTGGCGAGAGCGGCCATTCTCTTGGCAATCACGAAAGACGCCGATATGGAAGCGGATTGCAGGCGCCATATTGAAGAGCAAGGTTGGCGTGTTGTCGCCACGGAGGTCGGGGGGTTGTTGAGTGATTTGCCTCAAAAAATGGTTCGCGCTTTGGTCGGTGCTTCTTTAAACGCGGGGATCATCGAAAAAAATAGCCGTGAAATGCACGCGCTAATTCACGCGGCAATTGAGGCAGGAGATAGTTTCATCAATAGGGGGCTGATCGAGCTCAGCATCGGAGCGAAAATCGCTATCGTTCGCAACGAACGGTGGTTGGCCGTTGCCATTTTTGGGGACTGCGCCGCCCACGTCATTGCCCATCACGATCGTTGTGGACTTGGGGTAATGCATCTTTGAAAGAGCCTGGACAAATATAATGTATAATGTGGCTTCGACAATGTTTGTCCAGGCCAACATATCGACAGGAGGTATTTGAGAGATGAAATACGAAAGAGCGCTTTTTTTTATAATCGGCATGACTGTGGGAGCGGGAGTCGTTTGTTTTGCCAAAAGTAAAGCGGGAAAGAAAACCGCTGTTGCCATCGTTAGCAAGGGATTGGAACTCAAAGATCGCGTCGCTTCCACGGCCGAACGGGTCAAAGAAGCGGTCGAAGACATGGTCGCCGAGGCGAAATACGTCAACGAGCAGAAGGCGAACACAAACTGAAAACCGACTAACTGAAGGATGGAATTAACTGAAGGATGGAATTTTCGATAGAGCACGAGTTGCCCGGCCGTTTGCGTCTTCGCTGCCCTAAAGGGGCGTTTACGCGAGAGGAAGGGTGTGTTATCGCCGCCTTGTTAGAAACGCAGCCCGGCGTGACGGTTGCTGTCGCCTCCTACAGAACGGGGAGTTTGTTGATTCGTTATGAAGAAAACGTCTATAAAGAAAACATACGAGAGTTGATTTTGTCGGCAGCTCGGCTGATAGATAAAAAATTTTATGGGGAGATCGATGGACGAGCCCTGATCCCTCATGAATCTGGATTGGCTGGATCTGTGGTTTCCCTTTTGAGCGGCGTGGTAGGACGAGCTTTTTTGCCTCGCTTGTTGCGCTATGGTTTTACCTTTTTTCGCTCCCTTCCCTTCCTTGGCAGGGGGATAGTCAGTTTGTGGCATAGAAAGGGCCTCAACGTTTCTGTTTTGGACGCCTCCGCAGTGGGAGTGTCTTTGTTGCGCCACGACTTTCGCACGGCTACCGTTATTACGACCCTATTGGCTCTGGGGGATCTGCTGGAGAGTTGGACGCACAAGAAGTCCAGGGAAAGCCTGACCGATAGTTTGGCCCTCAACATCGACAAGTTATGGGTGCGAAGGGAAGGACAGGAGTCACAGATTCCCATGGGAGAGCTACAGATCGGGGACTGGGTCGTGATTCGGGCTGGCAGCGTCATCCCAGTGGATGGCGTGGTTTGCGAGGGTGACGCCATGGTGAATCAGGCCGCCATGACGGGAGAGTCAGAACCCGTTCACCGTGTGCCGGGGTTATCCGTCTACGCGGGAACCGTGGTGGAGGAGGGCGAGCTGGTCGTCCGCGTCACCGCCTTCGACAGCGAAACGCGCCTTCGCAAGATCGCCGAGATGATCGCGGCGTCGGAAGAATTGAAGGCTGACATCCAAAACCGGGCGGAAAAAATGGCGGACGCCATCGTTCCCTATAGCTTTTTGTTGGCAGGGGGAATTTACCTCTGGACTAAGGATGCCGTGCGAGCCACTTCCGCCCTGTTGGTGGATTACTCCTGCGCGATCAAGTTATCTACGCCCCTCTCCATTCTCTCCGCCATGCGCGAAGGGGCAAAGAGGGGAATGTTGGTGAAGGGTGGCAAGTTTTTGGAGGCTCTGGCCGCCGCAGAGGTCGTCGTTTTCGATAAAACGGGGACCCTTACCGTTTCTTCTCCCAGTGTGGCGGAAGTGCTACCTTTCGAGGGATATTCTCGGGAGATGGTTCTGAGGACTGCCGCCTGTCTGGAGGAGCATTTCCCTCACTCCATCGCTCAGGCTGTGGTGAAGCAGGCCGAAAAAGAGAAGCTGTCTCACCGAGAGGAACACTCCACGGTGGAATACGCGGTGGCTCACGGCATAGCGTCCCGTATCCAGGGAGAGAAGGTTTTGATCGGCAGCTCGCATTTCATATTCGAAGATGAGGCCGTGATCTGCACACCCGAACAGAAAGAGTTGATCGGCCGGAAATCCGACAAATATTCTCTGCTTTATTTGGCCGTGGGCGGCAAGCTCGCGGGCGTTTTGTGCATCGAAGACCCTCTGCGAGAGGACGCCCGTCAAATTGTCAAGCAACTCCACGAGGTCGGGATTGTCCGTGTCGTCATGCTGACGGGCGACAATCGCCAAGTGGCTGAAAACGTCGCGGAGATGATCGGTATCGACGAAGTTCACGCGCAGCTCCTCCCGGCGGATAAAACGAAGGCCATCAATCAATTGAAAAAACTGGGAAAGGTGGTCATGGTCGGCGATGGCATTAACGACTCGCCGGCTTTGGCCGCGGCGGACGTGGGCATCGCCATGTGTAGCGGCGCGGACATCGCTCAGGAGGTGGCGGACGTGGTGTTGTCCGAGAATCGCCTCCAGGGTATTGTGGACGTACGTAAACTGAGCACCAGAGCGATGAGCAAGATCTACCGCAACTACGCGTTTATCGTAGGCGTGAACTCTCTGTTGTTGGCTTTGGGGCTTGGCGGAGCTATTACGCCCGCCGTTTCCGCGTTGTTGCACAATCTAGCGACAATCGCTTCGAGTGTTTACAGCCTGACGCCGGTCTTGAAAAAAACACTGGAAATAGAACGAGAAGAGGAACGCGAGGTAGCTGTTGAAGCTGTCGAGGCTATGATTGAATCGGTGGTTGAATCGTGATTGAGAGTTTTGTGGAGGGACGGGTGCGACTACGCTCCTCTTTGCTGGCGGATCCGGCTTTTGCGGAGCGTCTCAAAGAAGAACTCCTGAAAATTAGCGGCGTATGTAAGGTAGAAATCAACCCCCGTACGCGGGGGTTGTTGCTGGAGTATGACAAAAAACGCTTGCCCCTCCCCCTTTTGATGTGTGCCGCGCCTCTTTTCTCCCGCATCGACGAATGGGAAACTCTTGCTCCGGACCAACGACAATCCGCCCTCGAAAAATTCATGGAGGACCTGCGGCATCTCGTTTTTTCCAATATTGCCGAGTATCTTCTTTTACTGTAGACTGAACTCGGAGGAACTTCATTACACCAGAGGTTGGGTATGACGGACAACAGAGCCAACAGAGAATACAAAGCCAACAGAGAATACAAAGACAGCGTTTTCACTAAGTTGTGCGGAGACAAGAAACGGTTGCTCGATATTTAATTTACATCGCGGGAGTATTCGAAAAGTTGTTTAACCTCAATCTGAAACTCAAAAATCTGAAACTCAAACAAGCAATCTACGGAACGAAACTCCTCAAAATCCCGAAGCCCGACTTTTACGTCCTGTACAATGGCAAGGGCGAATTTCCCGAACGAAAGGACCTGAAACTTTCGGACGCGTTTCAGGAAGTGGACTCTCCAGAATGGCTGGGGGGATTTCTGGAATTGACCATGCTGGTCTACAATATCAATAAGGGATTCAATGAAGAGCTTGTTAAGAGAAGCAAGACACTCTCGGATTATGTCCTTTTCATTGCCGCGGTACGTTGGTATGCGGTACGTTGGTATGTGGAAGTTGGCTACGAATTAGAAAAAGCCATCGAACAAGCTGTGAAAGATTGTGTGGAGAAAGATATTCTGGCTGAATTTTTGCGGTCCCATGTCTCGGAGGTGATCAATATGCTGACGCTGGAGTTCAAAATGGAAGAAGCTGTGCAAGTTTGGAAAGAGGAAGGGAGGGAAGAAGGAAGAAAAGAAGGTATAGAAAAAGGTAAGGAAGAAATGGCAAGAAATCTTTTGGCGAATGGCGTCTCTCTTGATCTTGTCGCTAGAAGCGCCGGATTGTCTGTAGAGAAAATCCAGGCGTTGGCACATTAACAACAATTCCCAAGCCGCAAGTAAAACTTATGTTCCCTTGCCTGCTTGCGGTTGGGATCTAATTGGTCTTCAGGTTATCTTATCAGGTTATCTTATCAGGTTATCTTATCAAGTTATCTTATCAAGTTATCTTATCGAGGAATGTCTATCTGTGCGCGCTCTGAACGGTTAGCACGCGCCCGCGCCTCCCTTTGCTTGAAGTGTATCTTTTTGAAATCGCTCGATCAGGTTCGGTTCGCTGACAAGGGGTCGCGCAATTCCGAAGTAGCCAATATCCGTTTTGTTCAGAACGCGGGTCATCTCCAGGGGATCTCTGTTGCCTCCGGTTAAGACCACCGGCACAGAGTTTTCCTTGGCGATAGCCGCCGCCGCGTCCTCGAAGTAGGCGCCCGCGTCAGTAGGCCTTCCGAACCACTTGCCGCTCACTTCGATGGCGTCCACTCCCCGCTCCGTCAACTTCTTGCAGAGATAAAGACAATCTTTTTGCGTCAGGCCGTTCTCGATACCGTCGGTACTGTTGATTTTGACCCAGATGGGGAACCTCTCCTCTACCGCGCCTCGAACGGATTCGTAGGTTTCCAAGGTCATACGGCTCCTGTTTGCGTCCGAGCCACCGTAGGCATCGGTCCGCTGATTGTAGTGAGGCGTCATGAATTGACTGAGCAAGAACCCGTGAGCGGCGTGAAGCTCCACTCCGTCGTATCCCGCTTCTCGAGCGCGCAAGGCGGCTTGAGCGAATTTCTTCTGAATCTCCTTCAGCTCCTCGGCATTGGCCTCTCGGGCGACGGTTCCAGTCATCAAGTTCGCCACAGCGCTGGGGGCAAGAGCGACCAGCCCACCGGTGTGGCTGGAGGTGTAGGAGCCGATGTACACCAGTTGCGCCAGAATATTAGCGCCTCCTTCGTGGGCGGCCTTTGTCAGCTTTCGATGCCTATCGATAAAAACATCGTTGTAAAGAGCGACCACAGGCAACGCCCTTTCTGCGACATCCACCAGAGTGTAGCCCGTAATGATCGACCCCACTCCGCCCTTCGCCAGTTTCCGATAGAGTTCGATCATTTCTTCGCTGATGGAACCATCAGCGGTTTTATCCGCGACAGCGGCCCGAACAAAACGGTTCTTCAAAACCATGTTCCCGATTTTCGTCGCGTCAAACAACGTTTTCATTGGCTCTTTCATCTCCATCCAACTTTCCCGTTGCTTTAATGGAAAAAGCAACAGACTCATTTTGTTTTCTCTATGCAAAGATTATAGTACAATTAATTCATTTAATATATTATTATAACTGAAATAGATTATTATAACTGAGGGAGGACTCAGAGTTGTTCAAGAATATGAAAATAAGGTCCCAAATCATTGCCGTTTCTTTTCTTTTGGTCCTGCTGTCCGTCACATGCACCTCGATCACCGCTATGCTCCATTTCACATCTTACGCGAAGAGGAGCGCCACAGATGAGGCCAGATATTCCATCATCAGTTTTCAGGAAAATCTACGCGCGGTGATGGAGAAGACACGTGCGTTCAGAGACAAGCTGACAGAGTCTACACAGCTTGCCCAGCTTGTGAACGAAAAGGACAGGGAGAGAATATACAATTTGGCGAAGCCTCTTCTAGATGCGGCCGGCATAGACATACTGGTGATAGCGGCATCCGACGGCGAAGTCCTGGCGCGTCCGCATGACCCGTCCAGGCTCGGCGATAACATCGGAAGCGGCGCTGATGTGCAAAATGCGCTCCGGGGTAATTCTTACGAAACATTCATGGCGAACCCGTCGACAAAGCTGGGCTATTACTGCGGCGCGCCTATCAAGTATAACGGCAGGATAGTCGGAATGCTCAGGACGGCGTTTTCTCTGGAGAACCCCGATTTGGTGGACACGATAAAGGCGCTCTTCGGAGTGGAAGTTACCGTTTTTGCGGACAAGACGAGGATCAATAGCACATTACAAGAGAACGGACGCAGAATTGTGGGGACGGACGCGCCCCAAGATGTGGTCGAGCGGGTTCTGCAAAGAGAGGAGGATTATTACGGCGAACTGGAGTTATTTGGCAACCTCTATCTGACGCACTATGTTCCGCTCAAAGACCCAGCTTCCGCCAAGATTCTCGGAATGCTCTTCACCGGAAAAAACTTGGAAGGCATGTACTCGGAGATAAAAAAGTCGATGATCACGGTGGGAGTGTTGTCGCTGGCGGTGTTGATCGTGGCGTCCATCATATCTTTCCTGCTCGCCCGGAAAATATCGAAGCCGCTGAAAAGGGCGGCGCTGCTTTCGGCAAGAGGGAAAGACGGCGACCTCACCATCTCTGAGAAGGACTTCGAGTACCGCGGACGGGATGAATTAGGGACACTCGTCGGGTCGCTTTCCGCCATGATCGCGTCCCAAAGGGCCCTTCTCTCGAAAGTGGTCTCCACGTCGGAGTCGGTCACGAATGACACGAGAGTTCTGGAGTCCCTTTCCCAGGAGAACAACGACGCCATGCTTCACACTAAGTCGCTGATCGATGAAGTTTCGGTCTTATGCGACACGAACGCCGACGCGTTGGAGAAAGGGAGCATGGGCATATCTGAAATGGCCCAGGGAGCCGCCTCCGTGGCGAAAATGTCCGCCGACAGCGCGGAATCGCTCGCCAAGACCACCAAAATTTCGACGAAAGCCGCGGAATCGGTGAATAACTTGGTCGAAAGCATCCACACCGTGGACAAAAAGACGATGGACAACCAAATCAAGATGAGGGAACTGCACGATTCCGTATCGGAGATATCGAACTTCATGGACGTCATAACGTCCATAGCGGACCAGACGAACCTCTTGGCCCTGAACGCGGCGATCGAGGCAGCCAGGGCAGGAAGCGCCGGAAGGGGTTTCGCCGTAGTCGCGGAGGAGGTGCGAAAGCTCGCTGAGGAATCGCGAAATGCCTCAAACAGCGTGGGAACCTTGGTCAAGACCTTGAGGAAAAGCGCTGAGGACGCGATAGCCGCGACAGAGGACTCCGTTGAAATCGTCAAGCAGATCATGTCAATGGCAAACGTGGCGGTTGACGGATTGAACACCGGCATGAATGAAATAACCAGTACCAATGTGGCGATCCAGTCCATAGCGGCTGTAGCGCAGGTACAGGCCGCAGCCAGCTCCAATATCACGAACGCCATTAACGCCATCAACAAGAGTACTGGAGAAATATCTCATAAGATGTCCGAACTGAATGGCCTAAGCAACCAAGCTTCCACAATAGGTGGTTCCGTTTCTGCCGCCGCCGATAAGATGTTCCAGTCAGTCGAGGAGTTGAAAGAACTCCTTTCTCATTTTAAGATAGATTCGCAGCCGGCGCTCCAGTCTTAGGCGCCATGCGACGACAATTTGCGGCGGGCTAAAACACCGAGAGAGAAACGTCGAAAGAGGCTTCAAAGCTTCAGCTTTAAAGCCTCAGTCTCAAAGCCCCTTTTAACATTGATCTCGTTTTCGGCGAAAGGTTTTGCCATCCTTCATATTTGCCATCCTTCATATTCGATTATAGCGCCTTCGATTATAGCGCCCATCCCGGCACGAAATGCCAGGCTTGCTTGAGTTCGATGGCGTTATTGGCGGCGTCAGGATCGAGACGGGCGATGAGAGTATGGAAGGCTTCCGAGTGGTTCATTTCCTTCAGATGACAGAGTTCATGGATCACGACATGCCTTACCAGAGAAGGAGGTAGAAACAGCAGGTAACTGTTCAAGTTGATGTTGCCCTTGGAGGAACAGCTTCCCCATCGGGTTTTTTGTTCTTTGACGGCGACGTTAACATAGGAAAAACGATGCCGTTTCGCTGTTTCGTCCAGCAGACGCGGCAAACATTCACGAGCTTTCAGATGCACCCATCGTTTGAGGCATACAATAGCCTCGCTGTCACTGAAATCCGACGTCAAGGTGATAATCCCGTCTTTCGCCACTATCCGGTCCCGCGTTAGCGAAGCGAACACCACGCGCCATACTTCCTCCAAGGCGCGAAGTTCGATGGTTTTCGGCAATCCCTGAGTAGCGTCCTTTAATTGAGCGTTTTTCAGCATCTTCTCCAGGGCCTGGGTAATCCATTCCTTTTTCGTCTCCAAAATCAGGGGAAGATCACGGGACACGCAAAAACGCTGCGGCACGACGATAAGCAGCCCTTCCGCCGAGACGGTCAAACGCACAGAGCGAGCCCGGAGGCTGCGTTTCACAGTATAGGGGTAGCGAAAGGGTAAACACTGCGTCATGCGCGGTCGCGTCGATTTAGCGCGGACAGAGCCGCTCCAAAAACCGGAGCGTCCGTATCCAGGACAGACGAAAGAAGGTTCAACGTTTTCTTGAAGGGTTCTCCCATATAGCGGGGAATACGTGCCTCGAGAAGCTCCATGAACCCCTGTCCTTTGCGCAACCCGCCGCCGAGGATCACCGCTTGAGGATCGAACACGTGGATCAGGCTGGCGATACCTCGAGCGATGTTGTTCAGCGCGAAATCCCAAAAGGAAGCCACAGCGGGCTCATCCTTCCTCAGCCAAAGATCCTTGAGGACGGGCGCGTCGCTGAGGCCCATCTTTTTGGCTCTGCGTTCGAGGGCGTCAGCTCCGCATAAGGCCTCGAAATGACCTAATCCTCCGCATCCGGGACCACAGGGCTCCTCGTATCCCAACACCATGTGTCCCAGTTCTCCGGCCATACCGTGAGCGCCGATCAGGAGACGTCCTCCTGTCACAACCCCTCCTCCAATCCCCGTCCCCAGAGTCAGCACCACGTAATCGGTCATGCCCTTAGCCGCACCGGCGAACCCCTCGCCCAAGGCATAAGCGTTGGCGTCGTTCTCGATAGCGGTGCAAACGCCTGTCGCGTCTTCTAACATCCGGCGTATGGGAAGTCCATTCCAGTCCGTGAAGTTCGTGATCATCAAAGCCCGCTCTCGGGTGGCATCCAATCCTCCCGGAATACAGACCCCCACGGGAATATTTTCGCCGGCTCCCAGCTCCCGCGCCATTCGGGCAATCTGGGCAATTACCGGCTGGGCTTTCCGTGAGTGTTCCGTGGGTTCTTCAAGCCTAGCCTCGACAGCGCCCTCTCCTACCCGACCCGCCATCACCTTGTGTCCGCCCAAATCGACTCCGATCGCTTTCATCGCGAAAACCTCGCTTGTATTGAATTTTCCGACGCGGTCCGCGCTCAGCGCAAACACGCCGGAGTTTTTATCGAGTATATCAAAAATACGCGCACATTTACATCGACTTGAGTAAAACTGCGGGACTCCGCTCCACGCCCCGCAGGGGGCTCGTCTGCTTAAAGTTCGAGATCCAAGGTTATATAGAACGCGCGCCCCTCCACTGGATACCAGAGCATTCGGGTCGGCCCGTTGAGTCCACCGGCGGGGTACATCCTCCAGGAGTCCGCCTCGTTGAAGAGGTCGTCCACGCCCGCGCTCAATGTGGTCGTTGGGCTCAAATTGTACTTGACGCCTATGTTCACCACGCCCCTCACATCAAAGAGTATGTTCTCCGAGCGGTCCGCGAAGTTCGCCCCCGCGTACCGGTACTCGGCGAACGTCGAGCCTTTGGCGAACTTTCTCGTAATCCTGGCCGAACCTGCCCACCTAGGACGGTTCGGAAGCCACATCCCATAGTAGCGCGACGAGCCGGAGTCGGGCGTATGGTTCTTCGCGTCCATCCACGTCGCCGACAGCGCCAGGTTCCATTTCTCCCAATCGAGATCCGCTCCCACCTCTACGCCTTTGACCTCCGCATGGGCTATGTTCGCGTATCGTCCGTACTGTGGGCTGTCCATCAAAAACTCGATAAGGTCGTCCGTATCGCGCCAAAAACCCGAAACCGACGCGTTGACCCGCGCGTTCCAGGGCTCGTATACTCCGTTCCAGATGAGCCCTAGGTCGAACTGCCGTCCAGTCTCCCATTTCATATCTTCCTCCGCCGGCAGTATAAAGGCCCCGTCTCCGTAGCGCTCGTACATGTTCGGCGCCCGCGCGTAGGTGCCGAGGGTCCCCTTCACCATCCAGGCGTTGGAGAACTCCTTGGTAAACGCTATCTGCCACGTGGCGTGGGACTCCTCGTCCTGTCCGTGCCAGCGCAGGGACGGGGTAGCGAGAAACGACCCGTCGGCCACGAGAGAGATGGTATCCTGAAGGGTGACGCTGACATCGTTGCGGTTGTATCTGTCCACGCCGCCGAGTTTGCTGAACACCATGTCTCCGTCCACGTCGAGCCGCTCGTCGGAATATTCGGCCAGCATCTCCAGGAAGTGGCGCTCGCCCAACGGCATGCTGGCGTCGAGGGCCACACCGAGGCGCGAAACACGGTACTCGCTTTTTTCCACATCATAAGAGCCGACGATGCTGTTCGCGTTTCCGCTCCTGCTGTCGTATTTCTTGTTCTGTCCCGTGTAAGTGAACTCCCAGCCCCAGTTGACGTCCCCTGCGCTCTGCTCCCGCCCCAGGGAAATATCCCATCGGGCCGTGTCCAGCAGGGCACCCGGCAGGTTGTCCGGGACCCCCGGCTTGTCCCGGCCCGGAGCCTGAGGCGGTAGGTCCCGGTCGCGCCTCACCCACGATGCCCGCGCCCGCCAGTGCGCGTCCTCCCACTTGAGCATGACATCGGTGTTCTCGAATCCGTTGTAACGTCGCTTACCGGTGTAATCGTCCGTGTCGTTGTAGGGCGTGCCGTCGTCGTTCCAATACTCGAAATCGCCCTTATACGTCTCGTAACCGAAGGAGCCGAAGAACTTTCCGTCTCCAAGCGCATTCGAATGCGTAATGGTCCCCTTGTACCTGCCGAAGGACCCCATGCCCAGGGAGAGGATCGAGCTGGGTTTCTCCGGCGACTTGGTCACGACGCTTATGACGCCTCCCATCGCCTGGGCCCCGAACCGCGCGGGCACGTATCCCCTGTAGACCTCTATGCGCTCCACGTTATCCGCCGGTATGGCAGATAGGTCGACTGCCGCCTCGCTCTGAAGGTTCATGAGGACTCCATCGACGTAGACCGCCACCTGGGACGAGGTGCTGCCCCGCACCGACGCCACCGCGTAGCCGTTACGCCCCTGAAGGCGTATAACCCGCAGCCCCGGCACGTCCTCCAGCAGATCGGGCAGGTTCCGCTGCTCCCCGGCCTTCTCCTCCGGCCTGATCACCGTCACCATCCCAGGCGACAGGTATTTATCCTCCGCGGCGTCGTAGATCACCGAACCCGTCACGACCTCCTTCGGCAATTCCACCGCCGCCCACGCCGGAACTACCGAAAATGTTGGAAGCACAGTAAGCGCAATCGAGGCTAATAAAAAAATACAAAAAGTAAACAAAATCGCTGAAAATTTCATCCTCATTGGATACCCTCCAGCTCGAACGCTTACGTTTTATTATCTATGTTTTATTATCTATTTTTTCTTTTATAAAGCAGTACCGCCAACGTCAGAGCAACGGCTCTGCTCGAAGTGACGATACAGCCGCCTGGCATTCCGCCGCTTGACGTTCCGCCTCCGAGGTCTGTTCCGTCGGGACTTGTGCCGTCGGGATTTTCTTCCTCTCCCTCGATCGCCGCAACGAGGGGGTCGATAACGGTTTCGGCATCCGCGCTCCAGTCATAATCACTGTTGTCCTTGATGGCTACGTTCAACAGGTATTCCCGTGACCCTATCACGCCGTGCTGTGGGTCCCCCGACGTATCGGTGAGTATAAAAGTCCCGTGAGTGATGTCGGCCCAAGCGTTTACCTTCCTGAGCTTCTCCGTGGTCCTGCCGTCGCGCTTCAGCTTCAGCAGCCTCAGATCGTCGAAGTCGTTGCCGGCGAGTTTCGTGCCGGAGAAATTCATCTTCACGCTCACCAATGCCGTTTTGTCCGAGGAAACGGTCGCCCTAAACACGGGGATGGGCGTAAGGCTGCTCTGTCTGATGACGGCGGATTCTGCCACGGTCAGGCCCTGCCACACGGTCCCGGAGTTCGCCATCAGTTGGCCCGATGAATTGACATCGAACTTCGGATTGAGGGCGCCAATGTCGGTGGGCAGGCCGGGCAGGCTATCCAGTACGTCGCGCACCGTGCTATCGGAGGGGACGCTCACGATTTCTAGATTCTCCAGCGCCACGCTCTCCACGTTCGGATCGTCTATTGTGCTCTCGCTGACGGGGGGATCGGTTTCCTCGCCTCCAGGGGCGTCCGGCGGCGCTTCGTTGAAGAGCGCGACAGAATAGATGTCCTCACCAAGTTCCAGCGGGGTGAAGTCGCGTATCACGTTCCCGTTCTTGTCGAAGGCAATAAGGTGCGTGCCGGACATGCACCAGACGGTGTCGGATTTGGCGTCCCACGTCACTCCGTCCCACCAGGAGTGGCCGCCGGCGTTAGTGAAATTGTGCGCGACGACGAGCCCGTCTATGGCCCTTTGGCCGCCCGCCGTCAGGTCGGAAGCGGGTATCTTGAAGAGTCTGCCCTTGAAATCCATGCCGCTGTCGTAGCCTCCGGCCAGTATAAAGGCCGTTCCGTCGTCCGTGAAGTCCACCCCGTAAGCGCCCCATCCGGCACCAGCGAGAACCCCCGTGACTTGCTCGAAGTCGAGAACTTGGCGTGGGGGAGCACCGAAGTTGTTCATGTCGATCTCCCAAACGTCGCCGTATACTCCCGTTCCCTGGCGTCCTCCTATGCAGCCGATGTAGAGTTTGTCACCGTACAGTGCCATAGTGAGGGCGTTTTTGCCTATTTGTACCCCGGAATCTTCGAGAACCGCCTTGCGCCCGGTCGGGGTGAGCGCTCTGTCGAACTCCACGACTTCGCTTGGGGCGTAGTCCAGTATTTTGCTTGGGTCCGACATGCCGAACATGACGTAGACCTTGTCTCTGTAGACCATAACGCCCTCGCCGTGGGGCCAGGCGTAATCAGCGAAGCCAGGGTAGAAAATTTTAGGGTTATGGTATCTGTTTTTGACCGTGTAGTTGTTTCTCATGTCGACGCGTATGACCTCGCCCGTGTCCTCCGGCCCCACTGGGTAGCTCTCGTAGGTGACGAGGTACAAGTCGTCTCCATTGGAGGTTATCGCGTGTATGTTCGATCCGAAGCCGCTTCTGTTCAGTATGGGGCTGCTGAAGGTCGATGGGGCGTAGATCCCTACGGCGTCGCCGACCCCGGACGCGCGTTCTCGGACGAGGGCGCGCAGCTCGTTGTTGTGGTCGTGGAAGGAAAAACCCGCCGTGTCGCCATTGAAGTTCGAGACCAGCTTGGCGTTTATCGTATAGCCGCCTCTGCTGTTTCCTTGTATTACCCCAACTGAACCCGCGTTGTAGTTCGACGCCGCGTAAAAAATATCGGCGTACACCTCGGTTCCCAGCACGGACAGCAGGATGACAAACACCGCCAGAGCTGAAAATACGCGCCTGAAATTTTGATTATTTTTATTAAAATCCCGCACTTTGCAAGCACCTCCTAAATATAGGCGCAGGGGAGCACGCTCCCCTGCTGATTTTTGGAGCAATGAGCCCCAAAGGTAATTGTTCAAGCTCAGGGGGGCGGAGCCCGTTCGGCCAAAAGCGACCTCACTGGCCCCCCCGAGACCCCCCTAACGAAAATCCTTACCAGGTGAGAATCGGATAAAAAGGGCTTGAACGCTTACCTTTTCTTATTCTCTTAATTCTCTTACCGTTTTCTGCGGATGTGGAGCGCACAGGCCACAAGCGCCGCCGCCATACCTATTCCGAGGCCGGTGTCGCATCCGCCGCCAGCGCTGGGCCTATCGGAGAAGACGTCATCGGAAACGTTCTCGTTGTTGGGGTCGTCGGGGTTGATGTCTCTCGCCTTCGCGATCACGGGCGGATCGGCTATTTCTTTCTCGTAATCGTTCCAATCCAGAACGCTGTTGTCCTCGATCGCGATGATCAGCAGCTCGTCGCCGTTGATGATGTTGGTGTCCAGCTTGCCGCCCTTAGCGTTGGTGATGATGAACTGGCCATGAACTATCTCCGCCAGGGACTCGGCGGGGGTAAACTGGTATGCCTCTCCCTCGGTTGTGAGCTTGAATAGAGCCAGGATGCCGACCGGTGTATCTGCGAAGGTTTCGAGTGCATTACGGTAGACCACGACCGCGGTGTACCCGGCGGTTTCCACCGTTGCTGTAAAGGCCGGCAGTGCGACCAGGTCCTCCGAGGAGGGCGCGTACACCGCTGCCTGTTCGTCGGTCATGTGCTCCCACAAAGTCTCGCGGTTGGCCACGATGTTACCGTCGTCGTCCATCGTTACGGCTTCATATTCCTCCATTTTGTCGAGCATTTTGTCGAGCGTCGGGGTGGATAGCTGGTCTAACGTTATGACCTCCGCCGCCGTCAGAACGACGCTCTCTGATGTTGGCGCGTTGCCGGCTTCTGTGATGGCCGTCGCCAGCTCCTCGAATTTGCCTCCGCCGACCGTACCGGGATCGGGGTCAGTGCCTGGGTCGGGATCAGTGCCCGGATCGGTTCCTGGGTCAGTCCCTGGGTCGGTACCAGGATCAGTTCCTGGGTCAGTACCGGGGTCAGTGCCCGGATCGGTGCCTGGGTCTACGACTTCTGCTTCCCGTGCGATGACCACGGAGTACGTTTTGGTATTCTCGCCGTTCGAGGATGTTATCTTCACCGTGAAATCATTCGAGCCTACCTCGACGGGGATGACGTTGCTGTACTCGTCATACGTCAGTTCGACGCTTTCGCTCAAGGCTTCACCGCTCAGGGTTATCGTGGAATCGGGGTTGAGGGCCTTGACGTTCAACGCGATGGTCGTCACTTCGTTGAGCAGCGTTCCAACATAGGCGGAGCCATCGCCGTTTAGCGCGAGTTTCACGCCACCGGGATTCATGTTTATCGAGTCCAGATCCGCATTTTTCTCCGGGTCGCCGCCGTTCACGCATTGGATAACATAGATACGCGGCTCGCTTTCGCCGTTCTGAACCACGACACGGACTTTGCGCTCACGAATGCCGTTCAGGTCGTCCGTTGCGTCGTCGCTGGCGCTTGTTCCGGTGTATTCAGCGGAACCGCCGTAGTACGCTTCCTTATTCACGTAAATATTGTAGTCTTCCGAAGCGACGACATTCACCCTCACGTCCATTCCACTGAGGTCGAAGCTGGCGAGATAGTGCACGTTACGCCCTATTTCTTCCAGTCGTTCGTCATCCAATACGTTGACTCCGTTAACGGTGAAGACCGTTGGCGCGGCGGTTATGCCCACAGAGCTTTCCTTGACGTCCGCCGGGTTCACACGGGTAATCGTGCCCAGCTCCGTCGAGATCTCTCCAAAGGGTGGGTTGTCCGCCACGTCGATGACGTTTTGCAGCTTGATATAGCAGATGCCGTCGGGCAGAACTTCGTCGAGGTTCACCGGCTTGCCGTCGCGGTCCACCGCCCATGAGAGGTCGAACATGTCGCCCACGTTGCCGCCATTTACGAAACTGGTGATCGCGCCCTGCCGATACGGGTTGTTCGGCTTGGCATCGACGCTCCAACGTGCTTCTGCGTTCCTCTCAGGAGAACAGTTGGCGACGTCGGCGTAGCCCCAATCGACCTGAACAGGGTATCCATAGCTTTCGGAGATTTCGTCCTTCTTCAAAATACGCAGGCTGTCGGTCTTTGTGGTTCCATCCCGCAGCATAATGTCGGACACATAAAGCGCTTCGAGTTCATAATGTCGCTGTCCGGCCAGGTGGTACCATGTTACGCCGTCATACGATACCTGGACTCCCGCCGGTTCGTTGGGCTTTCCACCCTCGAACGAGTTTCCATAGACGATAAAGTCCACGCCCCAAGGGTTGTTCGGGTCGTTCTTGATGGGGTCGTCGTAGTAATAGGTGACGTAACCGCCGATTCCACCGAGGGAAATGTAGTGGGCAAAATAGGTATACCCAACAAGCGCTCCCTCGCCTACACCTGGGAATTTACCAACTGCGGGGTGGTACTCGATAAACCGGTCGGGGGTAGATACACCGTCCTCCGGCGAGCGCAGCCTGAAATTGACCGTAAATTCATTCTCGGTTTCCTCGTCTCCGTCCTTACGGTAGGTGATCAGTTTGCGCGTGTCCGTTGTCGAGTGCTGATTGTCGTATGTCAGGCCATTGACATCAAATTTAGCTAGATAAACGCTTCTGCCACCCGTTGACAATTCCGATAATATTTCTTGCTTATTCTCCGTCGTTCTTGCCTCGCCCACGTAGACTTCCGTGCCGGGCATCACCGTGATTTCGAGTTCCGCCTGGGTCTGACCTTTATGGACCAGCGCTGTCAGGAAAGAAGCACCCTTTTTGTATTTGCCGTCGAAGTAGTAGGTCTTGTCGTGGCCCGCTGCCTCGATAATTTCGGCAGAAGGTGTGCTGCCTTCTTTGATGACGTTGATCTCATAAGAGTGCTCGAATGAGGTGCCGTTGTCCTCGGTCTTCACGCTCAAAACGACTTTTGTCACGTCGTTGGCCAGCGTGACGGCCTGTGTCCACGAGTCCCCCGTGGCGGCGACGTCGGTTACGGTTGCCGTTCCGTCCACGAGAACCGTCAACAGAGGATTTGTGTTGCTGTCCTCGGCGGTGATCGCGAACGTTACCTCTGTCGTGTCCCGATTAGCATAGAGGTTATATTGCGTGTGATCGGGGTCAAATCCCTCGTCCCCAAATCCGTCCGCGCCGATTTGTACGAATGTCCCTGCGGAGTAGCCGGAGGAAAGAGGAGTGTCCATGAACGAGGGGTTGCCCGTCACGCCCGTGACCTTGATTTTATTGTTCGGCGCATTCACGTTGACGATGAAGAAGTTGAAAACGAAGGATGGGTTGTTCATATCCCACACAACCAGCGCATATCTCCCGTTTTCGGGGAACGGCACGGTCGCTTCGCCGTTTTCAGTGAAACCCAGCGGTGTTTCCGACAGCTTGCCCGTGTCCAGATCCAGCGTGTAAATCGGAATGGGTTCGGCGACTGGGTTGCCTTCTCCATCGGTCAGCACCAGCGTGTGGCTGGAGCCGGGGATCAGGGCAATCTCCTGTTGGTAGTTTTCGCCTTTTACCGAAAGTTTGAAATATTTGCTGCCCTCGGACTTGGGGAAGAAATGCACTCTGTCGCCCTCGCCCAGGATGGTATCACCAAGTTCGGCAATGGGTTTTTCCTCGCCGTTGACCAAAAAACCGTAACCGCTGACATCGGTACCGAAGGCTTTGGTTACCGCGCCCGTGTTGTCGATCACGAGCTGACCTCCCCGCGTGTCCATCCATTCGTACTTCGCTGCGTGTGCGGCGACGAGTGCGTCCAGTGCGGTGATTTCGCCTATGTACGCTGATTTTACGAAACCATATTTTGACGCGGAGTTAAAGGTTACGTTCAGTCCATCCTTGGTGAAGACGACCGCGGAACCCTCTTGGGCGGTCCCGCTTACGACGGTATCCGTGTATTTGTAATTATACCCGCCGTTGACAATCCTGTTTTGAAGACTGCTTGTTCCGCTGCTACCGATGGGGATGTAGAACGTTACGGTATCTTTCAGGGGCGCGACATTGGTTCCAGAGGCGATTGTGGCGACTGTGATATCTTTCGATAAAAATGTGATTTTTTCAAGGCTGGAACTTACGAAAGCGTAAGACTTCACATTTGTGACACAAGCCGGAATTGTAAGTTCCTTGAGACTGGTACATCCTTTAAAAGCATTGTATGACGAACCACCGCCGTAAATCGTCGGCGCTCCGGTGGGGTTCGGAAATTCTACCTTGTTCAGTTTAGCGCAGCCGTCGAAACGGATATCACCGGTAATTTCCACCGTATCTCCCAGCCAGATTATTTCTTCAAGTTCCGCGCAGCCGTATACGAAACCGCCGCCGATTTTTTTCACAGTTGCCGGGATTGTGATTTTTGTCAGTTGCGTATTGGCAAAAGCTCCGGTTCCGATCTCGGTTATCCTTTCGGGAATCGCTATTTCGGTAATCTTGGTGCCCGATAACATGTCGTTTGGAATCGTGACGATCTTCTCGTTGTTGGGGAAAGTGAAACTTGGCAGCGCGGTATCGTAGAAAGCATTTGCACCTATCGATTCGATGCCGTCGTGCAGCGTCACGGATGTTAAATTTCGCGCATTCTGGAACGCGCTGGGGAGTATCTCCGTAACTTTAGCTGGAACAACGATGCTATTAATCGCTGTTCCGTAAAAAGCGTTCGAGTCTATTGATTCGATATCATCGTGCAACGTCACAGACGTTAACGAAGTTGCGTCGTAAAATGCGCATTTCCCTATTTTCTTAACCGTTTTGGGAATAACTATGCTTTCAATTGCTGTCATAGCGAACGCGCTGCCGAATATTTCCGTGCTTCCTTCCTGCAAAGTGACGGTTTTCAGATTGACGCAGCCTCTGAATATGTTATTGCTGTAGAGGGTGCCATTATTGGCGTAAAAGGAGCCTTCGCCTGAAAGCATGACGGATATCAAATTTGTACAATCTGCGAAAGCGCTTGGGCCAATATTCAACGGCACGTTTGGAAATTCGACCTTGACAAGACCGGTGTTTTGAAATGCGTTTTGAGCAATTGAATAGTCGTAGATATCATCCCTTCCCTGGTATGAAAGAGATTCGGGAAAATTGATGTTTTTTAAACTTATGCAACCGGAAAAAGCGTATGGCCCAATTTTTGTTATGCCATCTGGCAGAACGATGTCCTCCAAGGCGGCACAATCATAAAAAGTGCGCTCTGGAATCGAAGTGGTGCCCGTGGGAATATTGATTGTTTCCAATTTTTTACAATTATAAAACACGTGGTTCCCACCAAAAGAAATAAAACCTTCTGGAAGAATTACTTTGGTCAATTCGCCACAATCATAAAAGGCATAACCTCCGATCGTTTTCAAGCCGCCTTCATCAAATATAGCTTCGGTCAGGGCAGCGCAGCCGCGAAAGGCATAGCTCCCAATTGTCTCAAGGCTGTTCGGAAACGTTACTTCAGTCAGCGCCGTGCAGCCAAAGAAAGTACCTCCGTAGGGCCATAAGCTGTCTCCATCAGATATTTCTTTAATACCTTCGGAAATAGTAACCTTTGTAATCTCTGTGTTTTTGTAGAACAACTTATTATCCGCGCCCGGCGTACCGAGGTAGTAGATTGGACGGCCGCTCACAACCGATGGAATGGTAATTTCACCTTCGATTTGCTGTGTATCCGCTTCGACTTTTGTAAGAACGTTATTGTCGTCCACCGTCCATTTAAGACCGCCGATAACCTCAACCGCGTCGCTGGCGTAAACGGTATTCGCCGCGAACGGCGACAGTAACAGAAGAACGATGGCCAGCAGCGCCAACGCCTTGCCATTTCTAATCCGCATTGCATACATGCCCCCTCATTTTTTCTCCATACCTAAAAGCTGAGGTATGAAGCACCTCAGCCTTGACCGCGCATTTAAGTTCAGTTTTTCTTACTTGCCGAGTCTCTTGAGATTTTTGATGATACCGGCCTGCCGCTTTACGCCATCGACTTCTCTCACTCCATAGATATAATCAAACGAGAGTCGTTCCCAACTCAGTGTCATTACGAGGTAACCATCGACTATCTTGCCGGGGGTGATATACTCGTTTGTGCCGTTCGGTCCGTCAAATACAAACTGGTAAATTAGATATTCCGGATAATTGGGATAATGGGGAACATCCGGCTCTTGTGGGGGCGGAGAACCCGGCGTCAAATTGGGGTTCGGCGACCCTACAAAATACATCCAGCTTTCCCCTTTCCAGTGTATGACGATACTGCCATCCTCCCCAAATTCATAATCGGTACTCTCATGCCCCGTATACCGCACCTTTTGATTTGGATCATTTGGGTTATTTGAACCTGCCGGGTCCGTAGTTCCGAGTGTTAAGTTCATCAGATATGGCGAATCAACAGGATTTGGAGGATTCCCACCAGGGTCGTACCCTTGAAATTCGGGCTCTGTAATATCCCCCCCGGCCTTCCCAGGGAGTAATTCGCTTATTACCCGCAAAAGTGTGCCCTTCGAGGATATTTCCGCCGGAGTAAAAACAACAGGAACTGCGGCGAACCTGCCTAGTACTTGCGGAATCGCCGTAGGACTCGTGCCGCTATAAATACCTATATCCTCACCAATCGGAGAACCGACCTCATCCCATTGCTCAAAATACAGCTTTAAACCATAAGTCACGTCTCTTGTCGCCTGTGCCGCCTTTGCCGCCGCCGGGAACGTGGTATTTGCGCCGAACAGCCGCAAGTTGTTAAAATACCCGTTTGTTACGATTATTTCCTTGCCTGCCACTTTTTTCACCTTCCTAAAATTTTATTCAGACTTTTCGGGCTGCTTGTAAATCTTCTACCCTATTCAGTTTCTCAGGGATATGTCTACGGACAACACCTTCGCGCACCGTCTCAGTCAAACTCCGACGCCCGCCCGACGGCGCAACGGACATCGGGAACCTTCTCTATCATCTGCCATCGGCGCTCACCTACCTCTCCGGCGCAAAGTGTTTCAGCCTCGTCAGAATGCTATGCGGACCATCCGCAAAGCTCCCCATGGATAACCGGCAAAAAACCGGATTTATCCGACACTCACCCGCAACCGCCCCCCACCACTTTCGATGTCCACTCGGCAACCTCATTGATATCCGCACACTAATCTTCCTTGCTGACTGAGGGCATCGCCTCTTTATCATCTCTCCGTCACTGAATTGCGGCATAAGGCACAAGACAACAGCACCACCCTCGCGTAGCGGATAGCTGCTCGTTTTTATTGTTGTATCTTTTTTTATCTTTTTTGGGGGTTGGGGCTCATTGCCCCGCAAAAGGAAAAAAGAAAAAGGAGACCCCCGCCGTCATACACGAAGGTCTCCCCTAGTAACATCCTTGAGCTTTTTTTACGCGACACACTATAGACGCGATAAAAAAAACTTGTGACCTCCGCACATCCACCAGCCGGTCTCCTGACTCTCGTTCATCCTACTCACGCGCCTTCCCAGCCTTTACTTGAAAGTAAAAACCAGTGACATTTTGCGCTTTCGTCCCGATTACAGTGGCGGTACCGTTCCGGATTCACACCGGATTCCGCTTGCTGGATTTTCTATTAAGTTTTTAATATATGAAATTATACTCGCTTCTTTAAATTTCGTCAAATCGGATTTCGCCAAAGAAAAAATCAATATATCGCGGTATCCTCGGACAGGTAAAATGAGCTATACAGATGTGTTTTTTCTTGATTCACTACCTCGATTCACTACTGCGCCGCGACGCCTACCGCCAAATAGGTAGACAGCTTCTCCAGCACATCGTCCAAGTCCAGAGGTTTGCCCACATGGTCGTTCATCCCCGCCTCGATACATTTTTCGATGTCCTCCCGGAAGACGTTGGCGGTCATAGCGATGATAGGGATCGTTTTCGCTTTTGGACGATCCGACTCCCGGATGCGGCGAGTCGCTTCCAGCCCGTCCATCTCCGGCATTTGCAGATCCATGAAAATAATATCGTAGCGCTCCGGGTTTTCGCTGAACATACGTAGAGCGTCCACGCCATTCTCCGCGCAGTCGATTTCCACTTCCGTCGGCTCCAGCAGAGCCAACACGATCTCTCGATTGATCTCCACGTCCTCGGCGAGCAGCACGTGACGCCCCGTGAATACGTCCATCGACTTGTCCGTCGCCTCGGACCGCGCGTCCTCGGAGAAGATATCACCGCTACCGAGACACTCGTTGACACAATCGACAATGTCGGACGAAAACAACGGCTTCGTCAAAAACCGGTCGACGCCGGCTGACTTCGCTTCATCGGCGATCAAACTCCATTCTGTGGAAGAAATCATCGTGACGACCGAATAACCGGCCTGCCGCTCCTTGATTTTCTTTGTCAGCTCAATGCCGTTCATTCCAGGCATTTTCCAATCGATGAAATAGATATCGTGAAAGTTATTTTGTTCGAGCAGCACAGCGGCGGCTTCTCCGCTGGAAGCCACATCGCAAATAATCCCAAGCCTCTGTTCCATCTCTTTAAAGTACTCGCGAACCTCGGAATCGTCATCCACCACCAGTATACGGACGTTGTTCCAATTTACGCCCCCGGTCAGCAAAGCCTGACGCGCCGCTTTGCCCCGCGCGGCCTGTATCGTGAAGGTGAAAGTCGCGCCCTTCCCCAGCTCTGACTTGATCTGGATCTGCCCTCCCATCAACTCGACAATCCTTTTTGATATGGTCAGGCCGAGTCCTGTCCCACCGAATTTGCGGGAGGTACCGCTGTCTGCCTGCTGGAAGGCGTTGAACAGCCGTGCCTGTTGTTCCTCGCTAATGCCTATTCCAGTGTCGGTCACATCAAATTGAATGGCGCACAGACCGCCTTCCTCTCCAAGAAAACGCGCGTCTAAACGGATAGAGCCGTTTTCCGGTGTGAACTTCACGGCGTTGGAAAGAAGGTTTGTGATGACCTGCGTCAGCCGCTGATCGTCTCCCAGCAGCCTGTTGGGGATGTCTTTGCCGATGTTCACGCGGAGAGTTTGATGTTTTTCATCCACCCGGAAGTTGATGACGTTGACAATCCTCTGAAGCATTTTTTCAAAGTCGAAGTCCACAACCGAGAGTTCCAGTTTGTTGGCCTCGATCTTCGACATGTCCAAAATGTCGTTGACGACACCTAGCAGATGGTGGGAGGCGTTTTCGATTTTCTCAAAAGAGTAGTCCTTTTTTTCCGCGTCGGATGCCGATTTGCCGATAGACATCATACCGATGATGGCGTTGAGGGGTGTGCGTATTTCATGGCTCATATTGGATAAGAACTCGCTCTTAGCCCGACTCGACTCCTCCGCCTGGTCCTTCGCGATGACGAGCTGTTCGTTTAAACGGTTCAGTTTGTCGTTCTTTTCCTCCAGTTCTCTGGCGTAGTTCTGCAATTTTTTGACGAGGTCGTCGATCTTTTCGGCCATGACCTTGAACGCTCTGGATAAAACGTCGATTTCATCACTACCCTGGCCCGATGGCACTTCGACGTCGAAATTTCCCTCTCCTATAGTTTTGGCGGTATTGGCCAGCACCAGGATCGGCTTCGTGACACTTCTCGCGATCAAGTATAAAAGGAAAGCGATCAGGCAGATCGAAACGGCAGATACGCCTAAAGTGTAATTTCGGACGCCATTGGCGGCTTTAAGGACATCGACCATGGGGATACTCACCACGACCGACCAAGGCTTCGTGATTTCGCTGAACTGAATCGGCATGTATATTGTATAAAAATCCTTGCTGCTCGATATGTACATTTCGCCGTTTTTGATGGCGTTTTTCGCTTCCATCGCGTATTGCTGTCTGCTTGGATCCACCTGAAGCATTTCTCCGGCCATTTGGGGCGAAAGGAGCGACATATCCAGCTCGGTTTGACCGGGATTCGCCGCGTAGACCTCCAGATTGTCAATGAATTTGAGAAGATTGCCGTATTCCTCGGTCTTGGCCTCATCCATCGGGTCTGGAGCGGGGGTTTTTTCCACGTAGGCTTTCGCGTGACGTATTGTTTCGACGACCTTGGGAGCGTTATTGGGAGTACTGTTATAAGCGTTGTACGTTAGCATATCGTACAGCAGCGTTTTCGTTAGATCCTGGGCGAGATATTGCGTGTTGGGGTGCGCCACGATGACACCGGCGTTCGAAAAAATCTGCGTAAATTCGCCTCCTTCGTAGGTATTCACCTTCGACACCATCTCCTGGAGCTTGTCGAGAACGATGTCGGAGGCGATGATGCCGATAAAATCACCTTTATGAAGGATAGGGAAAATCAAGCTGGCCAGCATGACAAAGTGGCCCTGTATCTGATACGGGTAAGGATCGGTGATGTATTCTCGTTTCGTTTCTTTGGGAACGATGTACCAATCGGCGATATCAATGTCGTATAAGGGCTCGACCTCAATGTTGCCTCCAAGTTTGTTCCAGTAGGGTGAGTATCTTCCCGTCTCGTCGTATGCCGGTTTTTGCCCGGCGTACCGTTCGTCCCGCCCATCCAACATATTTGGGTCGTAAGCGATGCAAAAGGCAGTGATGTACTCCTTTTGGGCAAGGGCATTTCTCAGGATATCGTTCATCATATCCCGGTCGGTGAGGTTGTGGTCTTTCATAGTCTCGAACACGGTCGCCAAGGTCTCCGAAGTCACTCGCGCGCCTTGCAGTTCCGCCTTGATCTCGTTTTTGTATTTTTTCGCCATTTCCTCAGCCAAGCTGAAGGCGTCTTTTTTCGCCAATTTGACGCTTCTATCGGAGACGATCAAGGTAACCGCTAAAAAAGAGACAACGACGACAGCAGTGACCAAGGAAAATATTTGATTTTTCAAATTCAAGTTCTTAAACATGCTTTACCCTCTCAAAGTTTTTTAAAGTTGTTCTCAATTAAGTGATTTTAATTAAGTGATTTTACTGAAAGCGAGGCTTCAGACTATGAGCGAAAACACGAAATAATCACTGAGTCATTATAACGTCAAACCGGCAAAGATTCCAGTCAGAAGGATTTAGTTTTTGACAGACAATCGACCGTTGGTATTTCCTACTTTTTTCTGAGTTGGCCCTTTTGGGGTTGTGAAAGTCAAAGTTGATGAGAATATTTAAAAGACCTATTCAAAACGCTTTCTTTATGTGAAAATACTTTATGTGAAAATCGAGGTGCGCAAATGGTGGATAGTTGGCTGGTTTCGGTTCATGCTGGTTGGTTTCGGTTCATAATGAAAGCGGGGGTTGCAGATGAAGAAAAAAGTGGCGCTGACGATTTTATTTGGGGCGTTTTTCAGTACGATAGCGTATGGAGGAGAAAGATGGGAAAGATGGGAAAGCAACGGCGTGGACGTTTTCTACCCCTATGAACAGATGGGGAGATATCCGGAGAGCTTTCCGAGGGAAGAAGGCTACGACCGAGGGACCTCGGGCACCTACCCCAGGGAATATGGTTATCCACAGCCACAACAGGACTCTCGAGGGTATACCCAGGGCCAAGGAAATCCCTATCAAGGAAATCCCTATCAACCTTACCAGCAACCCCATCCAGGGAATTCCAGCCCTTATCCTCAAGGAAACGCTCCCAAAGATTACCCTCAAGTGAGATATCCGCAAACGCAAAATCCGCTCTACCCATCTCAAAACCCCCCAAGAGGTTACTCGGACGTGGGGGGAGCTTACCCACAAAATCCGCAAAACCCGCCGAGAGGGTATTCGGGGTCAACATATCCGACTCCTTCAGGAAAATCGACTTATCCACAGAACCCTAGACAAGATCCCAGGGAATATCCCCAGCGCGGTTATCGAGAGGACCCGTTGAGCGTCTATGCCCGAGGGGAATATCCCCAGCAAAATTCGCCCAACGCTTATGGGGCTTATGGGGACGGTGGCTATCCTTCGAGGGACCCGCGAGGCTATGGCGCTTACTCGCCACCTCCACAAAGGTATGGGTATCCGAGGACGGACTCCGATTATCTTCGAAGATTCGAGGAAATCGTATCCGAGTACAATTACGGTCGGGGAAGAGCGCCCGTACCCTATAACAGGTACCAATACTAAAAAGAAAACGAGAAGGAGGCCGTCCGTTAGCCGAGCGGCCTCCCCTTTTTTTCGTTTGTTTTACGCTTCCCTAAAATGCCGCCTGAGGATCCCAGGTTTCAAGGTAGAGCAACACGCCGTCTTTGACCTGAAGAATGGCGCCCGGCTTGTTCAGTGGATTGTGGGTCTCTTTGTCCACCGTCCAAGAAAAGTGAGTTACGTCAAAGTTCTGCGTGTTTTCGATAGCATCCCGGATAGCCGGGCCCTCGGCCTTACCCGCCGTCTCGATGGCGTGGAAAATCATTTGCAGAATGTCGTATCCGAAAGTTGTATTCAGAATCTCCGTGGGTTTTCTTCTGTATTCTTTTTCGAATTTCTCGATCAACCCCGCGAGTTTGGGATCGTTTTCGCTCATTGGGTAGACCCAGAAGGTCCCTTCCATAGCGTTCCCCGCGATTTCAAAGATATTGGGGCTGTAACCGTCTCCTCCCATAAAGAAAGGCTTCCAGTCTAGCTCGGCGGCCTGCTTGATCACGAGCCCCATCTCTTTGTAGAGCATCGTCAAAGCCACTGCTTCCGCTCCCCATGCCTTGGCCTCAGTCAACTGCGCCCGGAAATCTACGTCTCCGCCTCTGTAGGCCCAGAACCTATTTTCCACCTGCAACTCGTCCGCCCGGGCTTTGACAAACTCCGTCAGTCCCTCTGAGTAGGCGTCTCCGATATCCCCAATGATAGCTAGCTTTTTCGCGCCGCATTTCTTGATCAAATAATCGGCGATAATCATCCCCTGATAGGGGTCGGTGTAGGTGATGCGGAACATATAAGGTCGTACCTTCCCCGTATCCGGGTTCACCGTCACTGTAGGGTTCGTTGCGGAACTGGAAATCACAGGAATCTGTTCCTTGTCGGCGATGGGCGCCACGGCAAGTTGAATCCCGCTGTAGTTACTACCCCCGATGGCGACGACTTTATCGTCGAAAATTAACCTACGAATGGCGTTCACCGCGTCCTCAGGCTTGCCCTTGATGTCATAACAGACCAGCGCTACCGGTTGTCCCAAAAGCCCGCCCTTTTCGTTGAGTTCCTTGACCGCCAGGGTCGCGGCGTCGCGTTCATGTTGCCCCCAGGTTGCCCCCTCCCCCGTCAAAGTCGCGAGATAACCAATCTTGATCGGTTCGGCGGCAAACGCGCAACTTGCCGCTACCCCAAAAATGACCCCCACTAATACGCTTTTACCTAACCATTCCGTTACCCATTTCATGACTGACTCTTCGCTCTCCTTCTTTTTTACAGGATAAATTTTAAAATCACAAAAGACGAGAGGAATTATATTTTAGTTTCTTTAATAAGTCAATATTAAAATAAAGTTTATTTTTAAAGGTCAGGTCTAAAACCTTCGGCTTCCAATCAGATAGCTTTTAGTCAGATAGCTTTTAGCATGTTTTTTATTTTGGAGTCAACATCTGTGGAGTAGAAAGTCTTTTTTCTACAACAGCAAGGAAAAAAGATGAAGGAAAAAAAATGAGGGAAAAAACCGGTCAGCAGCTCGAAGCTCTATGCTGTGCCTCTTGCGTTTCTCAGCCAACTTTGTTTCAAAACAGTAAAATTCTGTTCCGCGATACCGTGCCACCTCCCAGAGCGCGATGGCCTATATTTGTGTTATTCTATTTAGTATATAACAACGTGGGTGGTGGTTTCTTTATGAATCATCTTTTTGCGACCTGGCGAATGGATTATATTATGGCGCCGAAGCATGAGGGGTGTATTTTTTGTGATTTCCCAGCCGAGCACCGTGACGAGGAGCGCTATATTCTCCATCGAGGCGCGGCGTGTTTTGTCATTTTAAATCTCTATCCTTATAACCCAGGGCACTTGATGGTGGTGCCCTATCGTCATACGAACCTTTACGAATCTTTAATGGACAACGAACACGACGACATGAACCGTTTGACTGCCCGTGCCGTTCAGGTGTTGAAGCGAGTTATGCTTCCGGAGGGGTTTAATATAGGAATGAATTTGGGAAAAACGGCAGGCGCGGGAATGGTGGGCCACCTACACCTGCACGTGGTTCCCCGATGGGATGGAGACAACAACTTTATGGCGGTAACAGCGGACACAAGAGTGGTTCCGGAGGCTTTGAACAGGACCTATCAGAAACTGAAAGAGTCTTGGGAACAGTAGGATCAGTTTTGTCGACGGAACCTCAAGCGCAAAGAGAAGACAGAGATGTTTTTTGGGAACCGGCAAGAGTTACGACGGCGGAAGTCAAGATCAAAAGATCTCTTTTTATCGGGCGTCTTTTTCCTTGCAGAAGCGTCGAGGATGTTCGAACGTTCTTGACGTGTACGGAAACCGAGCACAAGAACGCGGCGCATCATTGTTGGGCGTATCTCTTGGATTCCCGGGGCAAAACAAAATATTTCTCCGACGACGGAGAACCCGCGGGGACTGCTGGAAAACCAATTCTTTCGGCCATAGAGCGATGCGGCATGGTCAACTTGCTGATAGTGGTAACGCGTTACTTCGGAGGGATCAAGCTGGGTGTTCGAGGATTAATCGAGGCTTATGGGCAGGCTGCTTCGAATGCGTTAGAGCGGGCCGAGCGGGTGAGACGGGTTCGCTCACGAAAGTTGGCGATTTGCCTCCCATACGCTATAATAAAAGATATAACGTATTTATTAGAAGTTTATGGACTGACCGGCGTTCCAAGGTGGAATTACGGCTCGGAGGTAGAGGTTATCGCCAGAGTGAAAGAGTCTGCTATGTTACAAATAACGGCTATATTCGATGAACTTCAGGCGAGAAAACGTATTCATAGCTGGAAATGGCTGGAAGAAGGTTTCTCTTATAATGAGCAACATAATCCACATATTATGGATTCATCGCCTTAAATAAGCTACTAATGCCTGTTCTTCTCCCCTTGCCAAAGGCGTTTTCCTCTTTAAACCAGAAGAAAACGCCTTTGGTCTTAATTAATTTTAAACTTTTCAGGCGCTTTAATTTTCTTAAATTTCTTTTAGCTGTGAAAGTCTTTGCAGGTTTCTTTAAGCAAATTTGATTATTGATGAATATTGACCTTTACGTTAAAATAGACAAATGAAAACAATATTAAATTTAACGTTATCTTACGATAAAGCGATGAGAAAGCCAACGACTTCAGCTGTTGGATAAGATTGGGTAAGATTGGATAAGAGTTGGATAAAATTGGATGAGAATCGCAACGCCGTCGTTAGCGGCGTTTGTTTTGTATTTGGTTTCTTGCCATATGTCTACTTTCATGTTAAACTCCTTTTATGGCTTATCAACGCGAGATACGGGGCGGAACACGACCGGGATATCAATCGGGATATTGATGCGGCTGTAAATATTCTCAGAGTGGGGGCATCCACTCTTAAAGGAAAAGACGTAAGACCGGTTTCAGTCGGCTGTCTTTGTCGATCTTAGAATTCCACAACTTTAGTCGTGGGAGTATGTCAACGTTGGAGTTTGTCTTTAGGATGGGCGCCGAGTTTCAGGGAGGTTTTGGAGGAATGCCTAATTTGACTTTGACGCGTGTGATCGAACAATATATCAACAAACTTTTCGGTGACGGAAGCGAGGAATCTAGCGTCTCGTTACGGCGAAAGGAGCTGGCGGAGTCTTTCGGATGCGTCCCCAGCCAGATCAACTATGTTCTGCGCAAATGTTTCACTCCTGAAAGGGGCTATTTGGTGGAAAGCCAAAGGGGGGAACACGGCTACATCCGTATCGTGCGCGTCTCCTACTCGAAACCGGAGGATAAGATAAGACACATGGAGGAGATCGTGGGCGATGCTCTTTCCGAACAAGATTGTAAAAGACTCCTGACCAATCTTCAAGAGAGAGGCTTGATAAATGTCCGGGAACGTCTGATAATTGAGGTGGCGTTGAGGTACGTGGACGGTTTGGGACGGTCCGAGTTCGATCTGTCGCCTTACAAGCGCAGCGTTCTCCAGGCCGACGTGTTGAAACGGACGTTGCGAGGTTTGCTGCTGACTTAACAAATCAAGTTCGCAAACAGAAAGGTATATGGACTCATGTGGCAATTTTTTACCGAACGAGGGAAAAAAGTTATCCAATTGGCTCACCGCGAGGCTCTGAAGATGGGGCACAATGTTATAGAGCCGGAGCACATTCTCCTAGGGATTATTTACGAGGGCGGTGGTTTGGGATATCAGGCATTGGTGGTCTTGGGACTGAATTTGGACGAAATCCGAATACAGATCGAAGAGGCTATGGGGAGATCCCAACCTACGTTAAAGGCCATTGACCTACCCCTCAGCCCCCGCGTGAAAAAGGCCTTGGAACTGGCAATACACGAGGCCCGCGGTATGGGCATCAACTACGTGGGCACCGAGCACATTCTCCTAGGGATACTCTCCGACACCAACAGCATGGTTTCTCAGTATTTTCTGGCGATGGGGATCGATGCCTCGGCGGTGCAGAAGCAGATCCTCGCGATCATGCCGGAGAACGGCGCAGTTGCCTCTCCGCAAGGGGTGGAGCCGTTTACCGAGAGGCTGAAGAAAAAAGGCCGCACAAAGACCCCGACCTTGGATCAACTGGGAATAGACCTGACCCAGAAGGGGCGCGACGGGGAACTGGACCCCGTTATTGGAAGGAGCAAGGAGATCAAACGGTTGATGCAGGTGCTTTGCCGCCGGACCAAGTGTAACCCCGTCCTTATCGGCGACCCCGGAGTAGGCAAAACCGCCGTAGTGGAGGGACTGGCCCAGCAGATCGCCGACGGCAACGTCCCGGAACCCCTGCGCGACAAGCGCGTCATTCAGCTCAACACCGGCAACCTGGTGGCCGGCACGAAGTACCGAGGCGAGTTCGAGGAGCGGTTACGCAGGATCGTTAAGGAACTTACCGACTCCAAGGAGGTCATTCTCTTCGTGGACGAGGTGCACACTATTGTGGGAGCCGGCAGCGCCGAGGGCACGGTGGATGCCGCCAATATCCTGAAGCCCAGTCTTTCCAGAGGTGTCTTTCAGCTCATCGGCGCCACAACGCAAGAAGAATACCGCAAGTATGTGGAACGAGACGCCGCGCTGGAAAGGCGCTTCCAGCCCGTAAAGGTGGAAGAGCCGAGCGTCGCCGATTCCGTGCGTATTCTGGAGGGCCTAAGGGATCGTTACGAGCTACACCACCAGGCCGCGATAGAAGACGAGGCTTTGATAGCCGCGGCCCAACTTTCCGCCCGCTACGTTAAAGATCGTTTCCTTCCCGACAAGGGCATTGACCTGATCGACGAGGCTGGGGCTAGGGCTCGGTTGAGGACTCTCGATCCGCCCGACTCGGTCCGGGAATTGGAACGACGGTTGGATCTCACGCGTAGAGAAAAAGAGGGCGCTGTGAACGCCCAAAATTTCGAGCTGGCCGCGAAACTCCGAGATGAAGAGCACTCCCTGGCCGACGAGCTGGAGAACGTGCGCAACATTTGGCACAACAGTTCGAGCACCCAAAAGGTGGTGGTGACGGCGGAGGATATCGCGGTGGTGGTTTCCGAACTCACGGGAGTTCCCGTCGTTCAACTGACGGAGGAGGAATCCGCCCGCTTGCTCCGAATGGAAGAGGAGATCTCCACCCGGCTGGTGGGGCAGGACGAGGCTATCAGCGCTGTGTCTCGCGCCATACGCAGGGCGCGCAGCGGACTCCGCGACCCCAAACGCCCCATAGGCAGTTTCCTCTTCACGGGACCGACCGGTGTGGGGAAAACGGAACTGGCCCGTTGTTTAGCCCGCTTCTTGTTTGGCAGCGAGGACGCCATGATCCGCCTGGACATGAGCGAGTTCATGGAAAAACATGAGATATCCAAGCTGTTGGGCGCCCCTCCCGGCTACATCGGCCACGACAACGGCGGAAAGCTGACCGAAATGGTCCGCAGACGTCCCTATTCCGTCATTCTCTTTGACGAAATCGAGAAAGCCCACCATGAGGTGTACAATATCCTGCTCCAAATTTTGGAGGACGGGCATCTGACAGACGGGCAGGGGCGTAAGGTGGACTTCCGTAATACTGTGGTGATCATGACCAGCAACGTGGGAGCCAAGGAGGCCACGCGAGGAAACCCCTTGGGCTTCGGCGTGGAGTCAGTGGACGTTTTGGACTGGGACCGGATGAAAAAAATCATTATGGACGAGGCGCAGAAACTTTTCAGGCCCGAATTTCTGAACCGTATCGACGAAATGGTGGTGTTCCGGCCCTTGTCGCGCGACCACCTGATGCGTATCGTGGAGATCATGCTTTCGGACGTTCGGTTGCGTCTGGGAGAGCGGGGAATCGGCATCGACATCGAACACGAGGCCAAAGCGATGATTTTGGACAAGGGCTTCCAGCCCAAGTTTGGGGCACGGCCTTTGAGGCGGGCCATCCAATCCATGATCGAGGACAAACTGGCCGATTCCGTGCTCGCCGGTAGAATTGGCAAAGGCAACACCGTTACGATTAAGGTTACGGACAATGAAATTGCCTTCGACACCGATGATTTTGCCCTATATACGAAATAGCCTGCGCACCGTGCGTTTTTGGGGTGTAGTGTCTTTTATTTGTGTTTCTCTAGGGTCGTTTGTCGCGAGTTTCTTACCGAGTTGGGCCGCGGCGGAGGAGATTCCTTGGACGACTCCTTATCTGGAGGACGAGGATGTGATGGCTTTTCTGGCTCTGGGACTCGGAGGAAAAGACGTGGCTTTCGCGGCTTGGTCGAATATGAATCCCTCCGAGAAACAGACGCTACGTGATCAAGCCGCGCTTGTTGCCTCAATGGCTCAAGCGGCGGAGAGAGACGGGTTTCTCGCCTCTCCCGACGTGGAGCTTGCCGTTCGATGGGGAACTCGTTCTCTGTTGGCCGAAGTATGGGAGAAAAAAGTCACCGATGAGATAGATTGCTCGGAGACAGCTCTTTACGCCTTTTATGAGGCCAACCGCCAGAGGTATTTCGACAGTGGAGCGGTGCGTTATCGTCAGATCACCTACCCGCCAGAGCGGGAAAAAATGGCATCGAGCATCAAAGAACGTCTTCGCGGAACATCCCTCGCTCGATTGCGAGGTTCTATTGCCGTGGGCTGGATTTTCTACGATAAACTCATTCCCACCTTGGCCGAGGAATTGCGGCACGCCCCGCTTCACAAGATCATGGGGCCGATCCAGGTTCCCACAGGCCATATGCTTTACGAGGTACTGGACCGGCGAGACCCCAGGCCCATACCTTTCGAAGAATGCAAATCCCTTGTGGAGAGCGATAAGATTAGGCTCACGATCAGAGAAAAGTTGGAAAATCGGTTGGAAAATCGGTTGCCGTAAGAGGATACATTAAGAGGATATATATCGTTTTTTCGGCAGCCGTTTTGTTTTCGGGGTGTGTCGCATGGCGAAAAAAAAGATTGCTTTTTTAGTGTGTGAAGCGGTGTTGTTTTTTGTCCCATTCGAAGCTATAAGCACAGCAAGGGCAGCTGAAGACTTTTCTTTACTCCTGTCCTCCGAGGCGATTCCTGAAAACTCGATCTTTGACCCAGAGCCTACAGATTTTGAACCAAAGTTAAGCTCCAAAGACATAGCGTTCGAGGTCATCTCTAAGGACTGGAGCTTCGATGAGGACTGGAGCTTCGATAAAGAGAATCCCATTGATGGACTTGTGCGGTCCGTATTGCGAGCAAGCCCGAACTTTTTCGATAGCGCGTCCCACGGATTGGAGGGCAACTACGTCGTCCTGAGAGAGGAAAGCGGCAACATCGAAGCGGGTGGCAAAATTTGCCGCGTCCGATTAATAGCGCTCCGAAAAAACGATGGGCTTTACGATCGGTCGCTTGTGCTTGAGGTTTCCGCGCCTGATGAGGAGCCTTTCTTGATCCCTCTCCCCGAGGACCTCAAGGGGTTTAAATCCACTTTCGAGATGAAAAATTTCGTATCCGCTTACAAGTCGGAGATTCTCTTGTTCGTCAAGGATGTCAACGACGAGATGCGGCGCTTGTTAATCATTGAACTCCAAGGGAAAGAGGGCAAGATCCTTTTCGATTCCAAACTCACCAACATTCCCACGATTATGGGGAGATTTTCTGATGGTTTTCGCGCCGAGATCTTCGTGAGGGAAACCGGCGACAGAGCGTTAATCGACCTGTCGTCCAGAAAAGAGGTCTACGAGACGAGGCTGATTTATATCAAGGATTTCGGTACCCTGCGAAGCCCTGTGACGGTCTGGAAAGACCGGTATTCGGTGTTACAACCTGTCGATGTGGACGGCGACGGCATATATGAGATAAGAGGCGTCGTCGACCTTGTGGGGGTTGGGCGTTCCGATCACGTTGCCTACGTGGAGTTTACATTGCGATATATAGGCGTGGAGTGGCGCATTCTCGACATTTGGATCTCCCCAGCTGAGGACCTGGCGAACCTGCCCATGCCGCGGCGAATCAACTGATCGGAAAATACATCAACAGCCCAACTAGCCTAACCCAGACTAACATGGAATATAACATGGAATACCCGATCACTCATCTCCCCCTTTGTCGCTCCGGCGCTCCAATAGCAAAATATTACGCCACTTTCCACGGGCGTCGCGTCCGAGACGTTCACGAACTCCCACCGTTCTAAAGCCGCATTTGTGATGGAGACCGACACTGGGGGTATTTTCCTCGGCGATGCTGGATTGGAGCGTCCAATATCCTTCGTTCTCCGATTCCTCGATCAGAACGTTCAGCAACGTTTGCCCAACGCGTTGCCCGCGGTGTTTCTCCGAGACGTAGATACTGATCTCTGCCACGCCGGCGTAAACACAACGGCCACTCACGGGCGACAACGCGGCCCACCCTACGACCACGCCGTTCAGAACGGCAACGATCCGACAATTTTGCCTATGCGCCGCGTCCCACTTTTCGAAAGTCGGAACCTCCGTCTCCAAAGTGGCATTTCCTGTTTGTATGCCCTGTCGGTAAATCTCGGCCACCGCCCGCCAGTCGTCCGCGTCCATCGCTCTTGTCGAAACGCCCATCTTTCCACCCTCTGCTTTCCACCCTCTGCTTTCCGCCCTCGCTCTGTAGTTGGTCAACCGTTGATCAACCGCGGATATCATATCTCAAAAGGGCGATAATATCGCAGAGATAACATAAACTTTGTTGACATTGATCGACTTTGTGATAAATTTGTCAATATACTCGCAAGCGGCCAGTTTGTTGATATTGTTATGGTCGATCAATAATATCCTACAAAAAGATTTTGCGAGCGCGTCTATAACCAATACACTGAATAGCCGGAGATAATAACAAAACGCCTACCAATTCTTCTAATTCTTCTAATTTCTTCTTTATTTTTAATTCTATGTTGTTTCGTCACAGTATTATCGATATAATTAGACCGCACTACGTAGCCGAAAAATACTATGCGAAACGTATCTGCTAGAGTATCAGTAGGTATGAATACGCTAAAAGGATCGGGTGAAATATCATGGATCTGACGCTTGTGTTTTTGAGAAAGTGGAATACAATCCCGCAGAGCAGAGCAGAGCAGAGCAGAGCAGAGCAGAGCAGAGCAGAGCAGAGCAGAGCAGAGCAGAGCAGAGCAGAGCAGAGCAGATTCTTTCCTTTCTTTTTTCTTTCTTTATTTTCTTTCTTTTCTTTCTTTTTTTGTGGCCTTTCGCTAGTTTTTTCGGTGAATGGCAATGATGATCAATCACAATATTTCTGCCCTCGGAGCGTATAATTCCCTGACATCGAACACAGAAGCTATGCAAAAGGCCATCAAGCGGCTCTCCACAGGTCTGCGGATCAACAGCGCGTCTGACGACGCGGCTGGGCTTGCTATCTCCGAGAAGATGCGCGCGCAGATTTACGGGACGACGCAGGCCCTTCGCAACTCGCAGGATGGAATTTCCATGATCCAGACGGCGGAGGGAGCCTTGGGAGAAATTCACTCCATGCTCCAGCGTATGCGCGAACTGGCTGTTCAAGCCTCCAACGACACACTGACTGCACAAGACCGTTCCTACATCCAACTGGAAATTGATCAACTCAAAGAGGCGGTAGACCGTGTCGCGAACACGACGCAGTTCAATAAAAAGAAGTTGCTGGATGGTACCCTTAATTTTCTAGGGAGCAGTTCGGACTCCCTCGTGTCGCTCGTTCAGTCCACGTTAACGCTATCGGGGGCAGAGGCCAACGTATCGGGAAACTACCGCATCACCGTCAGCGCCAAGGCCGGAGAGGCGGAGATTTTGAAGTCCAACATCTTTTACGCGATCAACGGCACGAAGAGCCTGACGAATGGCATCGAATACTCTGAGCAAGAGAAAACCCAAATCCGGGACGTGGGGGCCATCAACATGGCGGAGGGAGTATACGACCTGGAGACGCGGGAGGTGCCTTTCGGCAGCACGCAATTTTTGGTGGATGGAATCGTCATTACGGACCCGTCTCAGTACACTTCCACCCACGGTGTCACGGAGCTCGTCGCGCCCGGTATCAACGGCGACGACAAGAAAATCCCCTACGGCGAGTACACCTTCCGGGTCACGGACACGGTTCCTTTCATGGCGACCTATGACAGTGATCCTGATGGCAGCGGAGCGGTGGCTTCTGTTGGAGAGCCGACAGGAGGATACTTCCGCTCCAACTCCGATTCCCCACCATCCAACGGCGTTGTGGGAGACCGCGCGGTCAACGCCTCCATGAGCTTTCACGAAGAGACCTCAGTCGAGCGCCATGATACGCTGCTATGGAATAATTGCGGTTCCAGCGGCATCGATAACACCGAATATGCCACCAGTTTCACCGATCAAGGCGAGGCCGGGGATCTTCTCACTATCCGCGACGGTTACGAGTACAATATGTCCACCCAATTCAGCGTCAGTGTTTACGATCGCTGGAGGTTGGGCGACAATATTACGGAAACTTCGTATTTTGATGATACGGCCAATAACAGACGGTATTACATCTCCGCCAGGACCACGGTGACGATCACGGTGGACGATGTGACACTCAACGCCGGGGACGACATCGAGACAATTTATTATAAACTGAAGGATAACGGGGTAAACGTGTCCTGGGTTACCGAGCCGAATTTTGATGCCGCTGACCCTCATACTTCCGGGCAATTTAGCTATGCCCCCGAGATGATCACTGTCAGCGTCATCATCAATGTTCCCGACATCTCTGTCGGCTTCATCGACAGCGACCTACCTTACACTTCTCCTACCACTGAGGAGTGGGAAGACGTGGCGAACAACCAATACAACGATTTAATCGGGCGTATCAGCGGTCACGTAGAATCCAACGTTAACGGTAACGGTTTTCTGGGAAGCAGCGCCCAGATTGGCGGTCTCACCCCTGTTTTTGCGGGCGGTGGCGTGGGGAACACGGGAACCTTGACCTACACCATCGACCACGATGGGACGTCTATCACGTCAGACACGCGGGTGGCGCGAGACAGGATCAGCGTCATTGCTACCTGCGAGGGCGTGGACAGCCAGACGGGAAACATCGTATCGGGCAGCGCGACGCACGAGGCGTGGGTCGGCTTCGGCGAGGAGCTGAAGTTCAACGAAAACTTCGTTCCCTATACCAGTATCAACTTCGACAGCCTGATGACCGTAGGCGACATGACTGGCAACCCTCCTCACAACGACGGACGCGACGAAAATCCGCCGGTGAGGTACAGACTCGACCTGCTCGGATGGAGCACCGCTAACGGCTCCTACTATACCAACTGGCGCTCTGGAGGTTATATCGACCATTCCTTTGACTTCGCGACCTACACGTCACCGCAGATCACCGAGGCGGCGGACGTTATCACCGCGCGGACCGCCATACAAAACTCGAACCGGACCGGTAGGACACCAGACATCACGGGCATCGACGACTACGCCTGGCCAGAGGTCGATTACGTATTTAAAGACGGGGTTCTCGACAATAAAACCGTGCGTTTACCGGTGTTGTACCGCGCGAATTATTATTATGCTGTCGGCTCTTACGGAAATCTTTATGAAACAATGGCCATCAATTCCCTTTACCACAACTTCACGATCAACGGCGATTTCAAGGATGCGGAGAACGCTTTGAGTTACGCCTTTCGCACCCGTTCCGATCCAGTTCCAGAGGATGGATACGCCT